>NZ_RXFM01000113.1 GCF_003953955.1 Candidatus Aquarickettsia rohweri
TATTATCTAAATATGAAAGAGAGCTAGGTAATTATATAGTAAAAAAAATAAAAGGTAAGGATTTAATAGGGCTGAAATATAAACCACCGTTTGATTATTTTAAAAAACATGAAAATGCTTTTAAGATACTTCATGCAGATTTTGTAACAACTGATGATGGTACTGGAATAGTGCATATTGCACCTGGTTTTGGTGAAGATGATCAGGTATTATGTGAGAAAAATAATATAGAATTGGTATGCCCAGTTGATAGTGCAGGGAAATTTACGCATCCAGTTAAAGAGTATATTGGCACCCAAGTTTTTGAAACAAATGAAGATATTATAATTAGGCTGAAAAAGCAAAATTTGTGGATTAAAACTGAACAATATATTCATAATTATCCACATTGTTGGAGAACTGATACTCCTTTGATTTATAAAGCATTACCTTCTTGGTATGTAAAAGTTACTGCTATTAAAGAAAAAATGATAAAAAATAATGAGCAAATCAATTGGATACCTGGTCATATTAAATCTGGGTTGTTTGGTAAATGGTTAGAAAATGCAAGAGATTGGTCTATTTCTAGAAATAGGTTTTGGGGCTGCCCTATTCCGGTTTGGCAAAGTGATGATCCAAAATACCCACATGTTGAAGTATATGGTTCTATAAAAGAAATTGAAGAAGCATTTGGCACTAAAGTAAAAGATTTGCATAGGCCATATATTGATTCTCTTACTAAACCAAATCCAAAAGATCCAACAGGAAAATCAAAGTTAAGGCGTGTGCCGGAGATTTTAGATTGCTGGTTTGAAAGTGGTTCAATGCCATATGCTCAAGTTCATTATCAGTTTGAAAATAAAGACTGGTTTGAAAATCATTTTCCAGCTGATTTTATAGTAGAATATTTAGCACAGACAAGAGGATGGTTTTATACGCTAATTGTACTTTCTACAGCACTATTTGATAAGCCACCTTTTTTAAATTGTATTTGTCATGGAGTTATTCTTGGTGATGGAGGTCAAAAACTGTCTAAGCGTCTCAGAAATTATCCTGATCCTAAGGAAGTATTTAAACAATATGGTGCAGATGCTATGCGCTGGTTTATGATGTCTTCACCTGTGATGAGAGGGCAGGAATTAGTGATTAATAAGGATGCTGATGGTATTAAAGAAGCTGTGAAATCTGCTTTAAAACCATTATGGAATGCTTTCAACTTTTTTTCTATTTATGCTAAAGCTGATAAAATAAAAGCAGAGTTAAATTTTGATTCAGCAAATATTTTAGATAAATATATTATTTCTAAACTAGTAGATATAACAGAGATAATAAAATCATCTTTAGATAAATATGATACTGTTTCTGCTACTAAATCTGCTGAAGAATTTTTAGAAGTTTTGAATAATTGGTATATTAGACGTTCTAGGGAAAGATTTTGGCGTCACCAAAAAGATCAAGATAAGACACAGGCATATAATACATTATTTTCAGTTTTACATATTTTTACTAGAGCTATTGCTCCAATGTTACCAATGCTTACTGAGGCAATTTTTTCAAACTTGTATCAATCATCATCTAGCATTCATTTGGAAAAATTCCCAAATTTAGATACTTGTCCATATAATAAGACGCTTATTCATAACATGGAAAAAATACGTGATGCATGTACTACAGCTTTAAGAATCAGAAATGATCAAAAAATTAGAATTAGGCAACCTCTTGAAAAAGTAACTTTTATTGGGGTAGCAGATGATAATTTTTCTGAAGATCTAAAGCAACTTGTTTTAAATGAGATAAATGTTAAAAATTGGGTTAATTTAGGGAAGGAAGAAATATTTAAATATGCTGATTACAAAATAAAAATTAATTTTCCAGTGCTTGCTAAAAGGCTACCAGAAAAAATTAAAGATATAGTTAATGCGAATAAATTAGGGAAGTGGAAGATTATTAATGATAAGGTTGAGATTGTAGATGAGATATTAAATAGAGATGAATTTGATATAAAATTAGAAGCAAAAACTCAATATAAAAATAACATCAGCTCACTTTCAACCAATGATTCATTAGTATTATTAGATTTAGATGTTAACAAGGAATTAGAGCTTGAAGGTATAGCTAGAGATATTGTTAGAGTGATTCAACAAACAAGAAAAGATATAGATTTAAAAATTACAGATAAGATTAATTTAGAGATTTCAACTGATGAAGAAATTATTAATAGAAGTATTGAGAAGTGGTCTAAATATATAAAAGAACAAACTTTGGCAGATGAAATTAGATATAAAATTACTACACCTAATACTCAAAAAAGTTATTTTATTGAGTCTGGGAAGTTTAATCTAAATATTATAAAAAATTGATGCTTTTATTTTAATACTTAAGAAATATGATTTATATTTTTAAAAAAATTCCAAAAGTTATTTTATTGCTTATTTTTCTTTCGGCAATTTTATGGAATTTTCAACCGATTGGTTTATCTAAAGAAGGCTGGCATTTGTTAGTTATATTTATATCTACTATAATAAGTATTATTGCTGCTCCATTACCTTTAGGGGCACTTGCAATTTTAAATCTAGCAGCGACAGTTATAACTGGTACGTTAAGTACTAAAGAAGCATTGAGTGGATTTAATTCAAATATCTCTTGGTTAGTATTATTAGCATTATTTGTATCTGAAAGTATATCTAAATCAGGATTAGGCAAAAGAATAGCATATTTTTTAATTTGTAAATCTAAAAATAGCCTAATAGGTTTATCTTATACATTAATTATTTGTGAATTGATATTATCTCCAGCAATTCCAAGTATAGTTGCTAGGGGAGGTGGTATAATTTATCCAATACTTACGTCTGTAATTGAAGTTCTTAATAAGAATGGAAAAAAAAAAATATAAATTTATACCTTATCCAAGCTTGTTTTCATTCTACAGTAATTACAAGTGCAATAACACTAACTGCTATGGCTGCAAATCCATTAATTGTAAGTATTGCTGGTACATTTGGTATTAATATAACATGGAGCACATGGTTTATAGCTGCTATAATTCCTGGTTTACTAAATTTAACAATTATGCCGGTATTTTTATACTATATATTAAAACCAGAAAATATAGATGTGAATGAAGTTAAATCATTTGCTAAAAAACAACTAAAATTACTTAAAAATTTTACAAAAGAGGAATTGTTAATTACTTTTACTCTAATAGGTCTAATTACTTTTTGGATACTAGGTGATTTTTTAAATATAAGTGCTACTAAGACAATATTAATTGGGTTCTCTGTATTATTATTAACACGTGTTATTCCATGGGATGATGTTATAACAAATAAAAAAGCATGGGGTATTTTTATATGGTTTAGTACCCTATTAATGCTTTCAGATTTTCTAGTAAAGTTTGATACTGTTTATTGGATTAATGAAGAAATGTAAACGCTAAAATATCCCCATCTTGACAAGTATTATCCGCCTTTCTTTGGGTTTCTTAAGTTTTTTGATAATTCTAAAAAAAATTTAATTTGATGATATTTTTTTATCAATATTATATGGAAGTAAATTTACTAACTCTTTTGGATCAGAATAATCATGAATATGATTCAGCAAATATTTTAAATAATCATAAGGATTAATCTTATTTACTTTGCAAGTTTCAATAATACTATAAATATTTGCACTAGCTTTAGCACCCTTAGTTGTTGCACAGAACATCCAATTTTTTCTGCCAACTGCAAATGGTTTTATACTACGCTCCGAATCATTATTATCAATACGCAGTCTTCCATCTAAAAG
>NZ_RXFM01000114.1 GCF_003953955.1 Candidatus Aquarickettsia rohweri
GATTTAAATTGCAAGCTTATCAAAAGAAAAGGTAAGCTATACGTTATAAATAAGAAAAATCCAAAATTTAAGGCTAAACAAGGTTAAAATGCAATATAATTACAAATATCATATTGATGATATTCCAAGTGATTTAGATTTAAAAGGCGACCTTGCAATTGATACAGAAGCTATGGGCTTAAATAACCATAGGGATAGGCTATGCGTATTACAATTAGCTGATGAGTTAAATGCAATACATTTAATTCATTTTAAAAACAGAAATTTTAATTCTCCAAATTTAAAAAAATTTTTAACTGATAAAACAAGAGTTAAAATTTTTCATTATGCAAGATTTGATATAGCCATAATTCAAAAATATCTAGAAATAGAAATTGAAAATATTTTTTGTACAAAAATAGCATCCAAACTTTGTAGAACTTACACTCATCATCATAGTTTATTGGAATTATGCAGTGAATTACTTGAAGTTAAAATTTCAAAACAGCAACAATCCTCAGATTGGGGTGCTTTAAATTTAAATAAAAAGCAGCTTAACTATGCTGCACAAGATGTTAAATATTTACATCAATTACGAGATAAAATGTCTATTTTATTACTTAGAGAAAATAAAATGGAAATAGCTGATGAATGTTTTAAGTTTTTACCAACTAAAACAAAACTTGATTTATTAGGTTGGTTAGAACATGATATTTTTTCTCACCATTAATAAGTGCTATTTTAAGCGACTTAATCTCATAATCCATTAATACTTCTACAATATTGCAAAGATTAAGCAAATTTTAGTGATAACCTATATTATAAAATTACCCCTCACGAAATTATTATAGTTTATCACTTAACTCAATTTTCTTCACAAACTTAAAGTACAAACAGCATTCTTATTTATAAACAACAAAAAACTAGATTTTATCATAATAACCTCCGTTTTTGTTAAATTATTTTACCATCCAGCACCAGCAAATACATTGCTAAAAGTAAGAACAGTTAATGTTAAAGCTATTAAAGCTGTAGTATAAAATTTTGTCATGATAACCTCCGTTTTTTGTTAAATAACGCTTTAAAAACGCCTTAACTATATAGGTAACCCTATACAACGTCAACTTCAAGTGTTTTTTATATAATTATAGATTATCAGAAATAGCTTCATGCCTCTCCAAACGTGAATGAGTCGATATTCCTGGATCACCACAGTCGGAATTACATTACTCCCTCGTGATGACAAATTTAGCAACAGTCATTGCGAGAGCACGTAGTGCTCATGGCAATCCAGGAAAACGCTTAATAATTAACTTTAGGAAATTTAAGAATAAATTTAGTATATTTTCCTTCTATAGATTCACATTTAATGGAACCATTAATATCAGACATAATTAATTTACAATATGAAAGTCCAAGGCCTGTGCCATTTCTGTTGTTAGTGAAAAATTTATCAAAAATTTTGTTTATAACCTTTTCACTAATACCTATTCCATAATCAATAAAACATAATACATTATCATTACTTTTTATCTCTATTTTTACATTCCTTCCATTGTGAGCATATGCATTTTTAATTAAGTTTATTATTACATGCTTTAAATTATGAAAATTATATTTAATCTGAAAATCTTCTAAGTCTAATTGTATGTCTTGAGCTTCAGGATATGCTAAAGAACATTCTTTTATTGCTGCATTAATTATAGTGCTTATCAAGGTTACAGTGCTATTATGTCCTTTACTCGGCCCTCTTAGTGAAGTTAAAAGATTATCTATAGTGTTAATTCCGTGTTGAGAAACTTCTAAAGATATTTTATTACCAAAATTAAAGCTTTGATAATCATCAGAATTTATAACATATTTTTCAGTTTCTTTATCATTCAGTTTTTTTGTATTATCTATAATCATCTGAAACATTTCAGCTTGAGTTTTTAATAATGTAACAGGTTTTTTTAATTCATGGGCCATCATTTCACCAAAAGTTTGTACCATCTTAAATTTATCATCTTGAATATCTTCTTTCATTTTTAATTCTTTTTCTTTATCTCTGGCAATAATTTGTGAAATAAACAAAAAAGATAGATATACATAAAAAACCAATTGGGCAGGATATCCAAAATTAATTGATTGGTGTTCATACATATAAAGTGCACAACCACATATAAAACCAATGCTCATGCTTATTAAAAATGCACTAGCATTTAAAAATTGATATAATAAAAAAGTAGTCAGTAATGAGTTAATCACCCATATATAGTCACCTTGTTTAGAGTCTACATAATAAAACAGCATATAACTAGATAAAAAAGGAAGACAAAACGTAATGCAAAAATAAAAAAATAAATATGAATATTTATTTAAAAATTTCTCTGTAAATAACACATCTCTTATTAATAAAAGTAAGATTAATGCATATCCAATAATCATAAGATAAGGTAAGTAACTACTATCACTATCTATATATAGAGAAAAAACAAAATAGTAAGATAAAATAAATATACTAAAATTTGGTGGAATAACAGATTTAACATTCTTTATTGGATTGTATACTCTATTGCTTTTATTAAACTGATATTTTAAATAAAATCCGTTAATATTAGAAATCATATTTACAATCTTTTTATAAAACCAAAGATGTAATTCATTTGTTTTTTTAATATAGTCAAAGAATTTTTTGTTAAGAAGCAACCCTATGAAACTTCCTAAAAATCCTGATAAGGAAATAGCATATGTATACTCTTTAAAAAAGAAAATATTGCAAATTATAAAAGTGGCACTTAAAGAAAAACTTAATAGAAATTGTTTTTTTGTTATACTGAATCCTAATAAAACTGTTGATAGTGGAATAACTAGTATATTTGTTCCAAATGCTCTAAAGAAAAGAACTATATAAAGTATTTTATCTTTATAAATAATGAATAAAAAAGAACATAATGAAAGCAAAATAATTATAATTCTTGTAAGTAATAACAAATGTTTTGGTTTTGTTTTGGGTAAATACTGTTTTAAAAAATCATTAATTATAATATCACTGGTGGCATTAATATAAGAATCGGCTGTAGACATAACCACTGCAAACAAACCTGATATCATAAGCCCTTTTATACCTAAAGGTAACCAATCAATATAATTGAACACAACATTAGCTGATAATATTTTATCTCCAGAATTAATTATAATTAAATATGCTATTAAGCACAAAGAAAACATAAATGGAGTTGCAATCATAAATAGTTTTTTAAAAACAAGCTTAAGTGCATTTTTATCATGTGCAAGCATCATATATCTTTGAGTCAATGGTGATGAAAAATCAGGTAATAATGATTGTATTAAAAGACTAACTATAATAACAAAATTAAACTCCATATTAAATTTTGAAAATGAAATTGTGTTTATAAAATTATCATCAAAATTTGAATTTTTCATCATAACCACATATGAAGCTGGTATTACTATGAAAAAGATTAAAAATTGCATTATGTCTATAGTTATAACACCTCTTAATCCACCTAAAAGTGAATATATATTAATAACTACAATTCCAATTAAAATGCCACTTAAAAAATTAAGTTGAAAAAAATATTCGCATAGAAGTCCGAATGCAATAATTTGCACTGAAGAAGCAATAATACAGTCTATTAATGAAGTATATAAGCTAGTAATTTTACCTATTTTCCCAAATATTTTATTCATTATTTGTGTTAAAGTTTTGCAATCTTTTATTCTATCAATGCCAGATAAAAG
>NZ_RXFM01000115.1 GCF_003953955.1 Candidatus Aquarickettsia rohweri
ACATGTACTGAATTGGTAGTTTGGAGGAACTGTTTTTAGATGATTGCATTCCTCAATATTATGATTATAGACATTTATCATAATATCTTTAAATTCTTCAGCATGTTTATCAAAAATATTTTGAACATGTGGATTAACTTTAGTTACACCAGATTCCTTATCCCGTATAAAAACTTTAAGTGGCTTTTTTCCCAATTTTGAGTCATAATACTCAAACAAATTCAACACATCATTCGAAGTGTATCCTTTTATAGTTGTATGATTTTCATGGTCAACGCCCATATGTTTTTTAAGATCCTTACCCATAGGTGGTTTTAACATTTTTATTGAGTACTGTGGCTCTAAATTTCTTGCATCAGTTGCTTCTATCTGTCTCAACATAAAAAATATATAAGGCACAGCAGCATCATTAGAAGAGCTGATGTCTTCATAAGCAATTTTTGATTTTGTGCTAGGATCGGTGAAATACCAAGAGTATAAACCCTTATTTTGAAACTGAATTACTGGATCTGGACTATTATGTCTTCCTGTCCATAATTCTGATTGTGTTCCCAACTCCGTCTTAATCTCTTCTTTTATGCCATCATATAATGTAAGATACTTATTGGCTGCATTCTGTACTGCAAGTTTTGAACTAGCTGTCATTTGAGATCTTAAATATACTTCAATGCTATTTGACAAATCTGTGCTAGAAGTTTTTGGTATCTTTAACCCATAAGAACCTGCTACGGCAATTTGAGTTTGTGAGTGGGGAGTTGCTGCTACAACCTGGAATTTTTCTGTCATAATTTCTAATATTAATTTTTAAATTGATTATCAAATATACTAAAAAAATACATTTGTCAATTAATTCATTGCGATTTAGTGCTCTGTCGCATCTGTAATTAAGGTGTAAAATTTTAAATTATTAACATGTTTTTTCATTAAGCAGCTAGTGAAAGAAATTTATCAAAGTCAGAATTATAATTGTTATTGTCAGCAAGTTGTCCTTTTTTAATCATATGCAGGAGTTCTATTCCTGCAATGGTTTTGGCGGCACTCCTAAAAGATTTGAAACTAAACATTGGCCTAGTTCGCTTCTTTATAAATCTGTGATCGCCTTCTATCCTATTATTGAGATACTTGTTTTGCCTAATTTCTATTTGATCTTTTTCAGATAAGTTATCTAATTTTATCGGCACTTCTATATTACGTCCTTTTGCCCATTCTATTATATCTACTGGCTTATAGAGCTTCTTATGTATAGTATCAAATCTAAATGGTACGTTAGATGCTTTTAAAAGAGTTAACATATCCCTTATCTTTCTTAAAAGTAGTGGATGTATGTTGCCTGTAATTCGCTCATGCTTCACATATTCTTTGTCTTTAGGCATTGAAATTCCTATTAAAAGATTTATTGCCTCTTGTTTTAACCAGTGTTGCTTTGTTACCTCCCAATATACCTCATATATAGCCCAATATCTCTGCTTTGCCCAATACTCATAATTTATATTTTCTGCTCCCCATTGGTTATAATAATTGTCCATATTCATAGATTTTTATTTTTCATTGAATCAATATAGTCGCTATACCACTGCATCATCTCTCTACGCTCTGTTAAGTATTGAGCATAGTTATAACTTGCTCTGATACTATTTCTCTCTGAATGGGCTAATTGCCTCTCTATCCAGTCACTTTTAAAGCCTTCTTCATTTAATATTGTAGATGCTATAGCTCTAAATCCATGTATTGTTGCTCTCCTATGATAACCCATTCTATACAGGGCATATAACATCGTATTTTCACTCATATGTCCTTTTAATTTTTGTACATTTGGAAATACATACTCACTGTCAAATCCAAGTTCTTTTATCTTCTCAACTATTTTTATTGCTTGTCTTGACAATGGTACTATATGTTTTTCTTTCATTTTCATTCTATCAGATGGAATATGCCACTCCTTCTTATCTAAGTTAAATTCTTCCCATTTAGCCCCTCTTAACTCTATTGTTCTTACAAATGTTAATATTATCAATTTTACCGCAAATTTTGTAAGCACCTCACCTTGATAAATTTCTAGCTTATTTAAAAATTCTGGTAATTCATCTATCTTTAATCTGTTATAATTACTTTTTTTTACTGATTTCAGTGCTCCCTTTAAGTCTGCTGTTATATACCTCTCGGTTCTCTCTGTAATTACTGCATATCTAAATATTTGTCCACATATCTGCAATAACCTTTTTGCTAAATCAACCGCTCCATATATTTATGGCATGATTTATTCAATCCATATAGTGAACTTATATTTATAGGAATGCCTTCAAATGTTGAGGTTTGTTATCAAATATTTTTATATTTATACAACATATTTAAGAAGGCTAAGATTAATTATAAAAAAGAATCTATTAATTGGGGTAGTAAACATGAAGTTACAGAAGCAGCAAATCGCTATATTTGTAAATTTGCTCAAGAGCTTGACTACACTCAAGCTTATATTGAAAATGATAATAATGATAAAGTTTTATATGAGTATGCAGAAGAGAAATATGCATATGCAATGAGAGATTAAAATTTATATTTAATAATGTATAGAACTTCTAACTGTTAATTGATTAAACATGTAATTTACTATAACCTTTAATAAAATAAGTTTATATACCTAACAATGGTAGCGCCAAGTCCAAAAAGTATACAAGCAGTATCTGAAATAATGACAAGAGCATTACAAGATTTGCATAAAATTATAGAAGATGAATATAATAATAAAAACCCCAGAGAAATAATGGTATTAATGATGAGTTTTGTAACAGGAATTATTATACAGTTAAAAAATAAGACAGAAGTGTTGCAAAAAGGATTGGGTGATAAATTTATAGAAGCAATAAATTTAACTATACAAAAAGATTCTAAAGAAACAATTGATAAATTGAATCAAGGTGATCCGTCTATATATAAATCCTCATCTAATATTAAACCAGATGACTTGGCATCAGCAGTTAATTTTGTAGTAAACAATTTTGCAAGTACTATGAAATTAAGTATGGATGCTTTACCTATTACATTACGTAATGAAGAGACTTTATTAATTTCATTAGCACAATTGGTTGTAAATTTGTTAAGTTCTATAGATAAAGAAAATATAACTGATCTCATTAATAAGTTTTCCAAAAATATGCATAGCCTTACTGAAAAATCTGAAATTAACAATGAGCCTGTATATAATTAATTAGAGGTAATTTTCTTGAAATCAGAAGATAAGATATATCAATTTAAGATTACTCTAAAAGGCATAAGTCCTAAAATTTGGAGACGCGTGCTAATACAAAGTGATAGCACATTAGCTGACTTACACAATATTATTCAAATAGTAATGGGCTGGACAGATTATTACTTAAACGAATTTATTATAAATAAGCAATATTATTCAATTCCAAATATGCTTGGCAATACATCAGGTAGCTCATACATTGGAAAAAATATAAAGATATGTGATCTCAAATTAGAGGTTAACAAGAAGTTTTTATATAAATATGATTTTATGGCTAGATGGAATTTCGATATAACATTAGAAAAAATATTGCCTATAGACGAAGACAAAACATATCCTGTCTGTATATCGGGAAAAGGAGCATCTCCTGATGAAGAATGTGGTGGGGTGAATTGCTTTCAAAAGCAAAAGAATGATTGGAAATATGATAAATATGAATTGTTATACGAACTAAGTACTGTTTTTG
>NZ_RXFM01000116.1 GCF_003953955.1 Candidatus Aquarickettsia rohweri
TCCAAAAGAGTTAGTAAATTTACTTCCATATAATATTGATAAAAAAATATCATCAAATTAAATTTTTTTTAGAATTATCAAAAAACTTAAGAAACCCAAAGAAAGGCGGATAATACTTGTCAAGATGGGGATATTTTAGCGTTTACAGCCTAGTTTATAGGAATGGCAACGACCTACTTTCCCATGCCTTAAGACAAAGTACCATCGGCGATGAAGCTTTTCACTTATGAGTTCGGAATGTGGTATCAAGTGTTTCATCTTCTCTATGGCTGCCACACCAATAAACTAGGCTTTTTATAATAAGATATTGTTTTTTTCTATACCCTAGGTAAACAAAAATTGCACTATATACGCACTATGTATTAGCAAAATTCAATTGTGCTATTAGTACTGGTCAGCTTAATAAATTACTTTACTTACACTTCCAGCCTATCAACGTGATAGTCTATCACGGCACTATAGGGAAAATTAGTTTTGAGGTGGGTTTCCCGCTTAGATGCTTTCAGCGGTTATCCCTTCTATACTTAGCTACTCAGCATTGCTCCTGGCGGAACAACTGATACACCAGAGGTATATCCAACTTGGTCCTCCCGTACTAAAGTCAGATCCTCTCAATTTTCCTTACACCTACGGCAGATAGGGACCGAACTGTCTCACGACGTTCTGAACCCAGCTCGCGTACCACTTTAATTGGCGAACAGCCAAACCCTTGGGACCTTCTTCAGCCCCAGGATGTGATGAGCCGACATCGAGGTGCCAAACGAACTCGTCGATATGGACTCTTGGAGTTCATTAGCCTGTTATCCCCGGAGTACCTTTTATCCGTTGAGTGATGGTCCTTCCACGCAGAACCACCAGATCACTATGACCGACTTTCGTCTCTGCTCGACTTGTCAGTCTCGCAGTCAGGCAAGCTTATGCCATTGCACTCTTTGGGCTGATTTCCGACCAGCTTGAGCTTACCTTCGCACACCTCCGTTACTCTTTAGGAGGTGACCGCCCCAGTCAAACTACCCACCATACACTGTCTCAAAACTGGATTCACAGTTTTTGGTTAGATATCAAAAATCAGAAGGGTGGTATTTCAAGGATGACTTCACTACAACTGGCGCCGTAGCTTCAATGTCTCCCACCTATCCTACACATCTAATTCCTAATATCAATGTAAAGCTATAGTAAAGGTTCACGGGGTCTATCCGTCTAACCGCAGGGACTCCGCATCTTCACGGAGAATTCAATTTCGCTGAGCTAATGTTGGAGACAATGGAGAAATCGTTACGCCATTCATGCAGGTCGGAACTTACCCGACAAGGAATTTCGCTACCTTAGGACCGTCATAGTTACGGCCGCCGTTTACTTGGGCTTAAGTTCGAAGCTTGCACATCTTACCTTAACCTTCCAGCACTGGGCAGGCGTCAGACCCTATACTTCCTCTTTCGAGTTTGCAGAGCCCTGTGTTTTTGATAAACAGTCGTTTCTCCTTGGTTTGTGCCACCTAGATATAGTTGCCTATACTAGGTCATCTTTTTCCCGAAGTTACGGATGTAATTTGTCTAGTTCCTTCAACATTATTCACTCTACGCCTTAGTATACTCTACCTGTCCACCAGTGTCGGTTTGGGGTACGGTCTATATGCTAAAGCTATTTCCTGGAAATTCTTGGCTGCATTATGAATCCAATAGCACAATACAACTTCTAAATTTCGTCACTTTTAGCAGGCTCACGAATATTTACGTGATTCCCATCGATTACGCTTCTCAGCCTCATCTTAGGAGCCGGCTAACCCTGCGCAGATTAACTTTACACAGGAACCCTTGGACTTTCGGCGGGAGTGTTTTTCACACTCCTTTACGCTACTCATGTCAGCATTCTCACTTGTGATGTCTCCAGCAAATTTCACAATTCACCTTCACAGACTTACACAACGCTCCGCTACCGCTTATAGTATAAATACTATAAACTCATATCTTCGGTGTATAATTTAGCCTCGTTACATTTTTGGCGCAAAGTCGCTATTAGACTAGTGAGCTGTTACGCTTTCTTTAAGGGATGGCTGCTTCTAAGCCAACCTCCTAGTTGTTTTGGCGTCTTCACATTCTTTCACACTTAATTATATCTTAGAGACCTTAGATGATGATCTGGGCTGTATCCCTCTCGGCTATGGACCTTAGCACCCATAGCCTGTCTGCTGTTCTATATTCATTAGTATTCGGAGTTTAGTTAGGTTTGGTAAGGCTTTTGACACCCCTAGCCTATCTAGTGCTCTACCCCTAATGATAAACGAACAACGCTCTACCTAAATAGATTTCGCGGAGAACCAGCTATTTCCGAGTTTGATTGGCCTTTCACCCCTAACCACAAGTCATCCCACAATTTTGCAACATTGTTGGGTTCGGTCCTCCATTGGGTATTACCCCAACTTCAACCTGCTCATGGCTAGATCACTCGGTTTCGGGTCTAATGCATCTAACTATATTCGCCCTATTCAGACTCGCTTTCGCTGCGGCTACATCTAACGACTTAACCTTGCTAGATACACTAACTCGCTGACCTATTATACAAAAGGTACGCCGTCACACGTCTTCTTTCCGAAAAAAGAATTATGCTCCGACAGCTTGTAAGTGTTTGGTTTCAGGTTCTATTTCACTCCTCTTATCGAGGTTCTTTTCGCTTTTCCCTCACGGTACTGGTTCACTATCGGTCAACAAATAGTATTTAGGCTTGGAGGGTGGTCCCCCCATATTCAAACAGGATTTCACGTGTCCCGCTTTACTCATGCTTTTAATAATTTTTTACCTATACAGGACTATCACCTTCTACAGTTATTTTTTCCAAAATATTCTAGTTATAATTACTAAAAGACTGGCCTTTTCCACGTTCGCTCGTCACTACTAGCGGAATCTCGGTTGATTTCTTTTCCTCTGGGTACTAAGATATTTCAGTTCTCCAGGTTCGCTTTTTAAGGCTATATATTCATCTTAAAATATCAAGTAAACTTGATGGGTTTCCCCATTCGGAAATCTACGAATAAACGGTTATTGACACCTACTCGTAGCTTATCGCAGTCTATCACGTCCTTCATCGCCTTTTGTTGCCTAGGCATCCACCAAACACCCTTATTATAATTTTGCTATTACAAATAGCGCATATAGAGCAATTTTTGTCTCAGCTTGTTGTTGTAAAAAAACAATATCTTATTAACTTTTTCAAAGAAAACAGTATGAAAGTTATACGTAAAAGTTTATCATTCGTCAATAGATTATTTACTATTTACTTAAATAAATTTTATTATAAAGTTCTTACCGATAAATCTAATAGCGCTTACAGATCAATTATTAGGAGATAAATTTGGGAATAGCACTCTTTTAGATGTAGCAATGTAAACGCTAAAATATCCCCATCTTGACAAGTATTATCCGCCTTTCTTTGGGTTTCTTAAGTTTTTTGATAATTCTAAAAAAAATTTAATTTGATGATATTTTTTTATCAATATTATATGGAAGTAAATTTACTAACTCTTTTGGATCAGAATAATCATGAATATGATTCAGCAAATATTTTAAATAATCATAAGGATTAATCTTATTTACTTTGCAAGTTTCAATAATACTATAAATATTTGCACTAGCTTTAGCACCCTTAGTTGTTGCACAGAACATCCAATTTTTTCTGCCAACTGCAAATGGTTTTATAC
>NZ_RXFM01000117.1 GCF_003953955.1 Candidatus Aquarickettsia rohweri
TTTTTTATCATTCCAATCAAGAAAAAGCTATTAAAGGCCTTGTGAAAGTTGTGAAAGAATATTATCCAGATCATACCGATCCATCAGGCAAATTTGATATGGTAGATTTTAAATACATCAGTTCTTTTAAAAATTCTGTCTCACTTGCTGAAATTAAACAAAATCCAAATTTGCAGGATATTGCACTTGTTAAACAATCAAGGCTTTCTGTTATGCCAATTACAGAAAAAGAATATAATATTATTAATGCCATTGCGAATTAACATGCTACCTACCCTGTCATTATGAACGAACATTATGCCTTATCTTGTCATTGCGAGCGAACGCAGTGAGTGCGGCAATCCACATTCCTCTCTTGTCATTGCGAGAGCATAAAAATGCTCATGGCAATCCACAAATACATCAGCAAAACATAAAGTGGAAACATTCCTGTATCACCACGCCACTTTCGTGGCTCGTGATGACTGTGAGGGTGTTGTCATTGCGAGAGCATAAAAATGCTCTTGGCAATCCAAAAAACTACATAGTGTATTATTTTTACCACACTTTAAAAATATTTCATTCCAAATGTAGCTTTTTTATTTGCATTAAATCTAACAGTAGTATTTAACAGTAGTTAATTAAGAATTCGTTCTTAGGAAACAATTTAAGGTAATAAATAATATGAAAAAAATTCTACTTACAACAGTTGCAGTTGCAGCATTTACTACAGGTGCATCAGCTATGGAAGCTGGCAAAATGTATATGAGAGGTGATTTAGGTTATCAATTTCATAAGTATAGTGATATTAAGTTAAAAGGCTTTGCTGGTGACGTCGGTTTTGGTTATGCTCTTTCTGATAACGTTAGAACAGATGTAACATTAAATTTCTCTAAACCAACAAAAACCCCCAAAGCAAAAATAGATGGTACTGAATTTAGTAAATTAAATACAGACTACGGTATAACAACTGCAAAAACTCCAGATTCTAGTTCTGAATTTAATTTAAAAAGTAAAATAAAAGCAAAGAATATGAGCTTAATGGCTAATGCTTATTATGATTTCCACAACTCTTCAGAGTTCACACCATATGTAATGGCTGGTGTTGGTGTTAGCAGGAGTTCAATTGCAATTTCCCCATCTGTAAGCTATACTTCTGGTGGTAAAGATGTTACACAAAGTTATGCAACACAAAAATCTAAAAACTTAACAAGTTTTGCTTATCAAGTTGGTCTTGGTGTTGGTTACGAAATGTCTAAAGATATTCATTTAGATGTTGGTTATAAACTTTCTGGAATGACTGGAAGTTATAAAACTGCTGAACTTAAAAACTCTGCTGGTACAGTTGTACAAAAAGCTGGTGATAAAATGGCAAATACATGTAAATCAATACACACTATTTCTGCAGGTGTTAGATTTGCATTCTAATTTAGTTAATTGCTAAATTAAAATAATAGCCTTGAGGTTAATTCTTCAAGGCTTTTTTTATGCCTATTCACCTACTTTGTCATTACAAATGAACATCTTTTGCCTACCCTGTCATTGCGAACAAATCTTTGATTTGTGTGGCAATCTACCTTCCTTATCTTATCATTGCGAGAGCATCCTAATGCTCGTGGCAATCAGAAATACTTCAAACAAACATAAAGTAAAAACATTCCTGGATCACCACACCACTTTCGTGGCTCGTGATGACTGCAAGGTACTTTGTCATTGCAAATGAACATGCTACCTACCCTGTCATTGCGAGGATGCGATAGCATCCGTGGCAATCCAGAAAACAATCAAGATATATTAACCAATACTATCACCACCTTTTATAGGAGATAAGCCAACTTGCTTTCTTTTTTCATTAATTGTCAGAAAATTAACTTTTTCTAGCCTATCCCAAATGGCTTCTCTCTTATTTGCAAGTGCAGGAATATTATCTTTATCTAATTTTAGAATAACTTCTTGTTTATATAACTTAGCAAGCCATCTTCCAATATGATCAATCGTATTTTGTGCAAGCGGTAAAATAGTCTGTTCCCAAAGAGTAGTTCTGGCTTCAACTAAATTGCTATATGTATTATCTCCAGGAATACCAAGAAGTTGTGGTGGAACACCAAAAGCAAGAGCAATATCTCTAGCAGCACTATGTTTACCTTCAATAAAATCCATATCTTTTGGTGATAAACTAATCTCCTTCCAATCTAATCCACCTTCTAATATCATAGGCTTACCAGCATTAACTGCACCAGTAAAATCCTCTTCTATCATTTCCTTAAGCCGGCTAAATTGCTCATCAGTTAATTCAGAAGTCCTGCCATCTGCACCTTTTACAATAATAGCTCCACTTGGCCTTGCACCATTTTGAAGTAAAGCTTGATTCCAGGAAGCAGAATTATTATGCTGATCAATACTATATGCTGCAGCCTCAATTGCAGAAAGACCATACCAATCACAAAGTGGGTTACTATTTTTAATATGAAGAATTCTTGATAAACCACTAATTTGATCTACAGCAAAAACTTGCTCATTTTTCCCAATCTTATATTGATATCCTAAAGGTAAGCAATTATCACCTGCAATAACATTTACCCTATCTGGCCTTAAACTATAAATTTCTTTAGGTAACTTATTTAAATCAGATGCTGAAAATAAATAAGTATTTCCACTTATTAATCTAGATAAATAAATATTTTCAAGTAACTCACTTTTATTTTGATGAGGTTTTGGTTTATATAAAAGATCTATAATTGGATGTCCTTCTAATGGACTTCCATTATAATCAAAAACCTTCAAACTAATCGATGCTGAAGAACTTGCAATCATATTAATTGCTCTGTAGGCAATAACATTTTTTGAATAACCTTCAACAGCAAATTGTTCATAATTTCTTTCCATCCAAACTGGTTTTGCTATATTATAAAAATATGAATTAAAATTTGAAAAATTATTATTAAAATTAACTGCTAGATTCTTTTTGTTAAATTTATGATTATTAAAAACTGATTTAATTCTTTTGAAAAATTTCATTCCTAATATGATTACAACTATTTGACCTTATATTTTTCATACTACTTGCATTTAAAAATTCAGGAAGTAACATTTTATTAAAATTAATATTTTAAAATTTAAAATGCATAAGGACTTTGTATATTTAAAAGATATCGCCCCAAAAATCATTACAGAAATGTAAGCGCTAAAATAAGGGCATCTAGGCAAGAATAAAAATAAGTGGTAGAACAAAAGCCTAAAAAAATAGAGGCTAATGATGCTATTAGAAAAAAAGAAAAAAAGAATAAGTAATGAAAAATGGAAAGAGCTAGTAGAAGAATATAAAAAAAGTAATGTAAGTAAATATGAATTTTGTAAGCAAAAGAATGTGCCGAGAAGTACATTTTATAAATGGCACAGAATTCTTGTAG
>NZ_RXFM01000118.1 GCF_003953955.1 Candidatus Aquarickettsia rohweri
CCGTTGCACAATCATTACCCTTATTGCCAAATACCATAGATTGAATATTAACAGCTGTTCCTATATTATTTGCAATATTATTCATATTTCTATATTTTATTGCTCTATCAGTATTCCAAGACTTAAATACAGCAGATATAGCTTGCCAAAGTTGTTCTAATATATTTTGAGAAAAACTTTGACCTGATACATTTTTGATTAACTTTTTATACTCATCAATAATTTCTTTTTGATCGCTTGCCGTAAGATTTTTGTCTTCCTCAATATCTAAAATAACTTTTTTATTATTTAAAATTGCTTCAAATTTAGACTTATCTAATCCAAGAACTACATTGCTATACATCTCAATATATCTTCTATATGAATCATATGCAAATCTATGATTATTTGTAACTTTAGCAAGTCCTTCTACTGTTTCATCATTTAATCCTAAATTCAAGACCGTTTCCATCATACCTGGCATTGAAATTTGTGCACCAGACCTAACAGATACTAATAAAGGATTTTCTTTATTTCCAAATTTTAATCCAATTGTATTTTCTAGCTTCTTTATAGATTTTATAACTTGATCTTTTAAAAAAAGTGGCAATTGATTAGAATTTTTGCAGAATTCATTACAAATTTCTGATGAAATTGTAAAACCTGGCGGAACAGGGATTTTCATTTTACTCATTTCTGCGAGCCCAGCTCCTTTATTGCCAAGTATATTTTTCAGATCATCACTCCCATCTGCTTTACCATTACCAAAATGATATATATAGTTTTTCAACGAATTTTTATCTTTATTCATTAATCTGGAGTATTTGTAGAAATGTCATCTAACTTTTCAGGAGCTATTTCCTTCATTTGCAATATCTTAACTCTAATTTCATCTAAAGCTTCAGGATTTTCTTTTAAAAATACTTTAGCGTTCTCTTTACCTTGACCAATCTTTTGATCATTATACGAATACCATGATCCTGATTTATTAATTATATCTAGTGCAACACCTATATCAATTATTTCTCCTTCCTTCGAAATTCCTTCTCCATACATTATATCAAATTCAATAACTTTAAATGGTGGAGCAACTTTATTTTTAACAATTTTAACTCTAGTTTGATTGCCAATCACTTCTTCTTTGTCTTTAATAGCACCTATTCTTCTTATATCTAACCTTACTGATGAATAAAACTTCAATGCATTGCCTCCCGTAGTAGTTTCAGGATTACCAAACATTACCCCAATCTTCATTCTTATTTGATTGATAAAAAATAATATAGTGTTAGATTTAGATACATTAGAAGTTAACTTCCTTAAAGCCTGACTCATTAGCCTTGCTTGAAGCCCTACATGACTGTCACCCATTTCACCTTCAATTTCAGCCTTAGGCACTAATGCTGCTACACTATCTACTATAACCATATCAAAAGCCCCAGACCTTACTAAGGTGTCAGTAATTTCAAGAGCTTGTTCACCAGAATCCGGCTGAGATAAAATTAACTTTTCTGTATCAACCCCTAGTTTTTTTGCATAAGAAACATCAAGGGCATGTTCAGCATCTATAAATGCACATGTACCACCTTTTTTCTGACATTCAGCAATTGCATGAAGTGTAAGTGTAGTTTTCCCTGAACTTTCTGGACCAAATATTTCAATAACCCTACCTTTAGGATAACCGCCAACACCTAATGCTATATCTATACCCAAAGAACCTGAAGGAATAGACTCAATATTTTGCACCTCCATTTCTCCTAGCTTCATAATAGAACCCTTTCCATATGCCTTTTCTATTTGATTTAAAGCTACTTCTAGCGCTTTTTCTTTGTCCATAATAAACCCAAATTCTTGTGTTAAACATTACTCAGATGCAGTATAGATAAACTATAAATAGTTTCAACAAATTTCTTTTTATTTTATAGATTCAGCATGATAAAATAATTGCTAACGAAGATTTACACTTTAAAAAATTAAAGCTAAAAAAATTTAGATAATTTTTAAGTATTACTGTTAACGAAAGGCTATATCAGCAGCAAGTATCTCTTTCATTTGTCCTTTTTCATACTCATATACTGCAAAAAGCCTGTCATTTTCTCCATTAGACTTTAACCTAAATGCTCCTGTAATTCCTTGATAACCATCCGTTCTTTCAAGTTCTTCAAATTTGATTATAATACAATTATTCGCTTTATTGATTATTGCAGATAACAACATAATAGAATCATAAGCTATAGCAGCAATCCTTGGGGGATTATATTTATAATTATCTTTAAATCTTGATTCAAATTCATAAAATGCTTTATGAGGTATATCTGATATCCAAGCATTTTTAGTAATTACATTTTGAGTAAGTGGATAATTACTCCAATCTCCAATACCTAAAATTTTATATTGAGGATCACTTGAGCTGTGTAAGAATTGCAACTGATTCATTACTTTAATTAAATTATTATTTTGCTCTGGAAGAACTATGCTAGGATGTCCAAAACCAGGTATACTATTTGAAATATCATTTTTAACTGAACCCTTAATACTCAATATAGCCTCACTTAATGTAAACCTTCTAACAATTGGAACATCTGATGCTGTATATAAAGAAACTTTTTTTACATTATAATGTCCTTCTCCCGCATTATCTAGCAAATATTTTTCAACTAAATTTCCATATCTATTTTGTGGAACAATAGAATAAACGTTAGAATACTGTTTTTTACTAGCATAACCGATAACTTTTTTAACTTGTTGAAATGGAATAATGTCAAAAACATAAAGTCCTGGCATATTAGTTAAATCCATATCGTTGGAATACGTTAACATTATAAGATTATTCTTCTTTGCTTTTTCGTAAATAACCTCTGCTTGCTCCTTAAATATAGGACCAAAAATCATATCTGTATCATCAAAATTAGCGAGTTCTATTGCTTCTTTAGCACTAATCGCATCACTACCTACATCAATAGCTTTATATGTAATATTATCCGCCCTTAATTCATAAAGAGCCAATTGCATTGAATCTAAGATACTCTGACCTAAATATTGATACTTACCAGATAATGGCAATAACACAGCAATTTTAACTTCTAAGGGATTTTTTGATGGCATTGCAACAAGCTTTGGATTTTGTTTTGAATCTTTTTTATTAAAAAGAGAATCGAATTTATTTTCTAATGTATTGCAACTAACAAGTAAAAATAATAGAAATATACTTAAAATCTTTTTCATTTTACACACATGATATTATTTCTAATATAAGCTATTATATGATTTATAATATGTAAAGATTGTTTTTTATTTACATATAAATCTATATAAATTTACCTTGAATATGATATAATCAATTGTTAAGTTACAATAAAAATTACAATAATTAAAAATGGATAGTAAAATTGCTTTCACTAATATGCT
>NZ_RXFM01000012.1 GCF_003953955.1 Candidatus Aquarickettsia rohweri
GTATAAAACCATTTGCAGTTGGCAGAAAAAATTGGATGTTCTGTGCAACAACTAAGGGTGCTAAAGCTAGTGCAAATATTTATAGTATTATTGAAACTTGCAAAGTAAATAAGATTAATCCTTATGATTATTTAAAATATTTGCTGAATCATATTCATGATTATTCTGATCCAAAAGAGTTAGTAAATTTACTTCCATATAATATTGATAAAAAAATATCATCAAATTAAATTTTTTTTAGAATTATCAAAAAACTTAAGAAACCCAAAGAAAGGCGGATAATACTTGTCAAGATGGGGATATTTTAGCGTTTACGTAACAACAGTAGTGGATATTGCAGTTTGGGTTAATTATGAGAATTTTTTAAACATTTTATCACTACTTCAGAAACTTTTTCTTGCTTCACTTTTGTTGAACTAAATTTCGATAAAAATAAATCAAAATCTTTTAATTGCTTAGTAATTTTTTGCGAATCATCAATTAAATTGATTGATTCCTCAAGTAGATTATCTAAATTAAATTTTTCTTGAAGCAACTCAGGTATCACCATTTTATCCATTATAATATTACATATAGTGATATACTTTATTTTTAATTTTTTCTTAATAAGATAAGCTGTTAATATATTCATCTTGTAAAAAACTATTATAGGTATTTTTTTTACAATTGATTCCAGCACGCTTGTACCAGATTTACATAATATTAAATTACTAATATTAATTAACTCCTTTTTTTCATCATCTTTCTTTGTTATAAGCACATTCTTAAAAGGCAAATTCTTTTTAATTTCATTCTCTAAATGCTGCAATGTAGGTATTATAAAAAATACATCTTTAATGCTTTGAGTCATCTTTAGAATATATTGCCTAATAATAGGTAAATGATATTTTAATTCATTATTCCTACTTCCAGGAATTATTGTGATGATTTTGTTATTCGATAAGTTATACTTCTTTCTAATGTTTCGCTTCTTAGATATATCAATAAATGAATTATTATTTATAGTGTGATTACCGACATAACTACATTTCAAGCCAACATTATCAAAATATTTTTTTTCAAAAGGAAATATCACCATCATATGATCAAAAAGTTTGGCATACTTCTGAGCTCTTTCAGGTTTATATGCCCATACCGTAGGAGCTACATAGTGAATTATTGGAATATTAAATTTTAGAAACCTTCTTCCCAATTTTACAAGAGGAAAATTAAATCCAGGAGAATCTACTGTTATTATTAAGTCTGGCTTTATTTTCTTGATGTAGAAAAAAGTCTGAAATAAACGAAATATAATTTTCAATATTTTTGGTATAATTTCTAAATATCCTGTAATAGATAATTCATCATTAGGAAAAAGGCTCTGCATTTTTCCTGCATCTATCATTTTTTTCCCTGCAATCCCATAAAATTGAAATTCGTAACTTTTATATTTTTTTAATGAGTTTATTAAATCTGCTGCTAAAATATTACCTGAAGCTTCTCCAACTGAAAAGAATAATTTATAATTTTTTTTCATGTTGTTTGGTGTTATATGAAATAATTTCTTTTAAAATCTCAGTATCATATTTTTTTGGTGGGATTTTCTTTTTAGTTATCCATTCGTAAATATCATTATCTTGAGCATTTAGCAATTCCTGATAATCTAACGTAGATTTAGATTCTAACTTCATTAAAAATTTTTCTGCAAAGCCTCCAAGTATTATATCCAATTCTTTACATCCTCTATGCGTACTTTGGTATAATAACTTCTTTTTTAAATTATTTTGATCCATTATCTAGTGAAGTTTCTATCTTTTTAAAAAATATTACTGGATCATCAATCACAAGCCCTGGTTTAATAGAATACTTGCTTGAAATAGTATCGAAATCTCTTAACTGTACATTAAAATAGTCCAAAATATTCTTAGCTGAGCCAGGAATAAAAGGCTGAAGAAAAATAGCTGTAACTCTAATAACTTCAGATAGAATATATAGAACTGTATGCATTCTTTTAACATCTGTTTTCTTCAATTTCCATGGTGCTTCTTCATCAATATAAATATTTGCTTTATTACTCAACATCACTATCTGTTCTAACATTTGCTTTATGTCCTGTTTATCTATCAACTTCCTTATAATAGACAGTTGCTCATAAGCATAATTTAGCAAATCTTGATCTTTATTATTATATTTACCAGGGTTTGGAATTTTTTGTTCACAATTTTTAAATATAAAACTTGTAGTTCTATAAATAAGATTACCAATTTTATTTACCAATTCCGAATTTAATCTTTCAACAAAACTATCTTCTGAAAAATTGCCATCATTACCTAAAGTTATTTCTCTTAAAAGATAATACCTAAAATAATCTAAATTATACTTATCAATAATTTCATATGGATCAATTACATTACCTACTGATTTAGAAATTTTTTCACCATTATTTGTCCACCACCCATGAGCGAAAATCTTTTTTGGAACTTTAATACCTGCAGCCATTAAAAATGCTGGCCAATATACGGTATGAAATCTCAAAATATCCTTTCCAACAATATGCAATTCAGCTGGCCAAAAACAACTATCGTCTTCACTAAGTGCAGAAATATAATTAAATAATGCATCTAACCAAACATACATAATATGCTTATCATCATTTGGAACTTTTATCCCCCATTCAAATGATGTTCTTGAAATCGATAAATCTTTCAGACCAGATTTTACAAAAGATATAACTTCATTTTTTCTACTTTCAGGCATTATAAAATCTGGATAATCCCTATATAATTTTAATAACTTATCTTGAAAAGATGAAAGTCTAAAAAAGTAACTTGGCTCCTCTATCCATTCTACTGATGCACCTGATGGTGCCTTACCATCTATTAATTCTGCTTCAGCAAAATATGCCTCATCTCTTACTGAATACCATCCTGAATATTTATCTAAATATATATACTTATTTTCTACAAGCTTATTCCAAATATTTTGTACAAAAAGCTTATGCCTTTTTTCTGTAGTTCTAATAAAATCATCATTAGATAAGTTTAAATCTTCTGTTAACTTAACAAAGTTATAAGCTATTTTATCTACATACTCTTGAGTTGATATAGAATTTTGCAATGCAGATTTTTCAACTTTTTGTCCGTGTTCATCAGTACCAGTTAAAAATTTAACATCATAACCATCTAATCTCTTAAATCTAGCGATAACATCAGCAACAATATTTGTATATGCATGACCTATATGTGGTTTATCATTTACATAATAAATAGGTGTAGTGATATAAAATCTTTTTTGCATTCAATTTTAACTTAATCTCTAACCATCTGGATTAATAGTATGATTACCCTTTTTCATAGAAAATTGTAATTGAGGTTTATCAACTTTACCTGAATTACCAACAGTACCAATTTGAGTTCCTTTATTAACAATTTGTCCCTTCTTAACTAAAAATTTATCTAAATGCGAATAAGCTGTCATATAGCCATTATTATGCCTTAATATTATCAAATTTCCATGATCTTGTTGTTTACTTGCATAAACAACTTCACCTCTTGATGCCGCATTAACAGGAGAGCCTTTACTAGCACTAATATTTATTCCTTCATTAAATTTCCCATCATGGTCGCCATATCTTTTAATTACATCACCTTCAATTGGCCATATAAAATTCTTAGACTTCGCAGGATTTTGATTCTTAAAAAATTTATTATCTTTTTGTGATTCAACAACTACACCTTTCTTTGTCGTTAAAATATCATTAACTTCATCGTTATTCTCATTGACTTCATTTTTTTGTTCACCTTCTAAATTCTCATCATCATAAATTTCTGAAGACTGAAAATCAATATGTTTATAATTACCTGTTTCCTCAAAACCATCTTTTGTTTCTGGAATTTTTATATAATCATCCGCATATATTTCTGAGTCAATAGATAAACCATTTTTTTTAGCTAATAAATTTATATCAATATCATGTACCCTAGCTATACTTTCAAGTGTGTCATTTGGTTTAATTAAGTAATAATTTCCAATAGGAATCTTTACCGTTGTTCCAGCCTTTATGTCATCGTATGATTTTAGTGAATTTAACCTCTTTATTTCTTTAATTGGCACCTGATTTTCTTGAGCAATTTCACTAATTGTTTTATTGCTTTCTATTTTAACAAATTTATACTTCTCATTTTTACCAAAATAAACAAATTGGTTGTTTTCAATTTCTGCAAATTTATCTACTGAACTACAGCCAATTAAAAAACATAGCAAAGTTATTACAAAGCAATTGTTTATATTTAATTTCATATACTTTTATTTCTTTTTAATAGAGGAATTACTAGCTAACATAATTTTATTTTCTTTATGTAACATGTCATTAATCTTCTTTTTTTGCCTATTAAATGCTACTAATTTTTGACCTTCTAATGGATTAGAAATAAGTGGTTTTACTTTAATAGGATTAATTGGCTTACCATATTTTCTAATTTCATAGTGTAAATGCGCTCCTATTGAACTACCAGTACTTCCAACATATCCAATAATATCTCCTCTTTTAACACGTTTACCACTTCTAATGCCTGTTTTAAATTTACTCATATGAGCATATAAGGTTGAATATTTACTATTATGCTTTATAGCAAGATATTTACCATATCCTGCTCCATATCTCACTACTTGTATAATTCCGTCACCTGCAGCCATAATAGGTGTACCTGCTCTTGCAGCATAATCAACACCTTTATGCATTTTCTTTCTCTTTAAAATAGGATGGAATCTCATACCAAAACCTGAAGAAATTCTAGCGTTTTTAATAGGCTTACTCAAAAGGGAATTTTTCAAATTACTACCATCACTATGATAATAACTAATACCACCTTTACTATCCTTATATTGATAAACCTCATATTTACGGTTTCTTACCGATAAATATGCATAAATTATATTTCCACTATCAATTATTTTTCCATCACTATTTTCTTTGTAATCAAATAATATTTTAAATTCGCTGTCAGGCTTTATTTCTTTTTTAAAATCAACATCATTGCTAAGTAATTTTATATAATCCATTACCAAACTAGGAGAAGCACCTTCTGAGATTGCAGTATTATATAAACTTTCATTTACATAACCTTTAACAAGCTTAGATTTATTTAAAAAAACTTGCTTTAACAGCTTAAATTTATAAGTATTACTACTTTGACTTAAAGAACCCTCAATAATTTTGTCTTCAACATGCATAGCAAAGTTGTTTGGCAAATTTCCTATTTTAACTTTTTCCCCATTATTTGATGAAAAAATAAATTTCAAATCCTGCCCAACATTAAGACCTGTTAAATCATGTAGTTTATTTATTTGCTTAGATATAGAATACGAATCTCCTGTATTAAATCCAATATCAGAAAGAATCTTTATTAAAGTATCACCTTTTCTCACGCCATAAGAATATTCATTTTCTAAAAACTGTGAATTATAAGAATATTCATTCAAACTATCTTGCTCGGCACCTAAATCTAAAGCTTTATTAATTACATTAACATCATCATTAAATGCAATATTAATGCTAATACGTCTAGTTGTGTTGAATGATTCTTTATCTTGAACACTAAAAATAAAATTTGCAATAATGCAAAATAATGAAAAACCAAACAAAAAAAAGTTAATTCTTTCAAGCTTTGTTAAACTTAAAAAGTAATGCATTGAAAAACAATATATTAGATATTAGATATTAGATATATAACCATAAATTTTATAATTTTTCAAGTCTTAATAACGATTAATCCTATAGTTTACAATTCATCTTTTTCTAAATCATACGCAGTATTAATTGATTCTTTTATTCTTTTATCTGCTGAAAAAAGCGCTTCAGCAAAAGCCATAACCATGTAATGTGCAATTTTTTGACTATTAAAACCAACATTTAAGTTAGCATTTTTTCCTACTGTTTCATATTTATGTTGCATATTATTCTTAAAAAATTTACCAATTATTTCATTTTGATATACAATAAAAGGAGCAACGGAAATATAAAGAACTTGATTACAATTCTTAGCAAAATCTTGAAATTTATTTAAGGTATCTACCGTAGTAGCTCTACCCTCTTTTTTCTCATCTTTTTCAGCAATCACAGGAATCATTTCCACTTGAGAGCATTTATTATTTATTTTACAAACACTATAATATTTATCTTGAATCAACTCTTTTTCAGTAACTATTTCTACATTGTATTTTTTTCTTACTGATTCTATATATTCCTCAGGACCATCATTATATTTATTTGAATCAACGGCCCTTGTTCCAGTTAACAAAAATAATTTTTCTATCTCAACTCCATAATCGTTAATTAACTCTACTAAATAAACAAATCTTTCTTCAATATTTGGAGCTGTTGAACCAAGCAAAGCAGCACACTGATATTGATGAAGTTTTGGATTTTTTGCAGAAATAAAATTTAATTTTTTAAAATTATCAATAATTATTGCTGCAACATCTCGTGTTATCCATGTAGGTACTAATGATTCTGATCTTTCTTCCCCACTCTGCCTAGCTCTAAATTTCTCTTGAGTTACCTTTACAAGCTCTTCCTCAGCTTTAATTATCATTTTACTATCAATACAATTACCAGATATATATTCACTTGGAAACTCAGGTTGAGCTTCTTTTAACAAATCAACAATTAAATTTGATTGTTCACAAAAAGCAGATAAATAATCATCATAATCTTTTGAAAAAATACATAAGATCTCTTCTATACATGAAGTCATAAAAAACACTTATTAATTGAATTATTAACTTTAAAAAGTATTATATAGCAAATATCAATAAAAAATAATATATAAACTTATGAAAATTGTTTTTATGGGCTCGCCTGAATTTGCATGTCCAACTCTTGAAAAATTAGCCAACTCTAATAATGAAATCATCGGAATATATACAAAAGCACCAAAGAACTCTGGACGAGGTATGAAAGAAGTAAAAAGCGCCATACATAAGTTAGCTCAAAAATTTTCACTGAATATATTTGTCCCTAAAAAATTAAAAGACCCAGATGCATTAAATCAATTTAGAGAATTGAGTCCTGATATCGCAATTGTTGCTGCATATGGTTTAATAATACCTAAAGAATTTTTAGAAATACCAAAATTTGGCTTTATCAATATACACCCTTCTGATTTGCCTAGATGGAGAGGGGCAGCCCCAATTCAACGCACTATAATGGCAGGCGACAATAAAACCGCTATTTGCATTATGAGAATGGATGAAGGATTAGATACAGGCGATGTTATCTTAAGAAAAAAGTTTATTCTGGATAATACCCTAACTGCAAAAGAATTACATGATAAGTGCAGTAAATTATGTGCCGATATGATATTAGAAGCACTAAAGTTATTTGAAACAAACAAGGTTATTTATAGAAAACAAGATAGCAAAGGTATAACTTATGCAGAAAAAATTTCTTCACAAGAAGAGTTATTGGATTTTAACTTAACTGCAGTTGAAGTAAATAATGTTATACGTGCATTAAGCCCTAAACCAGGGGCATATTTTATATATAATAATGAGATAATTAAGATAATTTGTGCAACAACTGAAGAAAATAATGAAAAACATGAACCTGGTACAGTCATTGATAATAATTTAAGTATAGCTTGTAAAGATAGCATATTAAAGCCTACATTATTACAAAGGCAAGGGAGAAAAATGATCTATACAGATGCATTTTTAAGAGGGTTTAATATTCCTATAGGTACATTGCTTAACTCGTAGTATTATATCATTTATACTCATATACAAACTCATTCGAATTTAATCTATACAAAATATGATGAGATAAAGGATGCGTTAATTTGAGTTTAGGATGAAAAAAATCTCCATTAAAATCTCTTTTCATTCCTAACTTCTCCATTAATTTTATAGAACGAACATTTCTTGGAACAGTAAATGATACAATTTCATCTAAGTCACATTTTTCAAAACCATACTTCAATGATGATATAGCAGCTTCAAATGCATATCCCTTACCCCAATGCTTAAATCCTAATCTCCAGCCAATTTCTACGGCTGGTGTAAAATTCGCTTTCCAATCAGTATAATTTAAACCAGTAAATCCTATTAATTCATTATTACTTTTCAATTCCAAGGCCCAAAGTGAATATCCATATCTATTATGACTTATATTTGATTGTTTAATAAAATTACTAACTTCTTCTATACTTAAACTAGAAGGCAAAAACTTTAACACCTCTTTTTCTTGATTTATATTATAATAAGCTTCAATATCTTTGAGCGACCAAGTGCGTATTATTAGTCTCTTAGTCTCTAATATTATCACACTCATTATTGACTTTTATTTCTTATAACAAATCTCTTTAGCTTTATTTACTATTTCTTCAACTGATGGAAGTGCTATTTTTTCTAAATTTGCTGCATAAGGAAGCGGCACATCTTTTGCAGTTACTCTTGTCACTGGAGCATCTAAATAATCAAATGCTTTTTCAGAAATTTGTGCTGAAATCTCTGAACCAATGCCAGAAAAATGCCACCCTTCTTCCACTGTAAGAGCATGATTTGTCTTCATAACTGAATTTACAACAGTGTCTATATCCAAGGGCCTTATAGTTCTTAAATCAATTACCTCAGCATCTATCCCAATCTCTTCTAGTTTTTTAGCTGCTTCAAGCGCTAACTTAACTTGAATTGAGAATGCAATAATAGTTATATCTTTTCCCGATCTAACTACTTTTGCTTTCCCTATCTCTTCCACAAATTCTTCTTCATGAACCTCATGAGTATCACCATATAAAATTTCATTCTCAAGAAAAACTATTGGATTTGGATCTCTAATTGCCGCTTTAAGCAACCCTTTATGATCTGCTGCAAAATATGGAGCAATCACTTTTAGACCTGGCACATGCGCATACCAACTAGCATAACATTGAGAATGCTGAGCACCAACTCTTGCTGCTGCTCCATTTGGTCCTCTAAACACAATTGGACAAGATATCAAGCCTCCAGACATATAATGCGTTTTAGCAGCTGAATTAATAATTTGATCAATTGCCTGCATTGCAAAATTAAAAGTCATGAATTCAACTATTGGCTTAAGACCTGCAAACGCTGCACCAACACCAATCCCAGCAAAACCATGTTCTGTTATTGGAGTATCAATAACTCTTTTAGGACCAAACTCATCTAACAAACCTTGAGTAACTTTATATGCCCCTTGATATTCTGCAACTTCTTCCCCCATAACAAAGACATCAGCATCATTTGTCATCTCTTCTGCCATAGCATCTCTAAGAGCTTCTCTTATAGTAATTTTTTTCATAATTATTTATTAAACATTTTAGTTAATTTTGCTATTCTCATTCCAAAATATTCTGCCGTTTTTATATCACTAATATTAGTTTTATTATCTTGATATTTTTTAGGAGATTCTGCCATTAATCCGACCCAACTCCCAAGTTTATTTAATTCAATATCATAGCCATTTACCTTACTATTACTTTTTAAATCTAATCCTGTCCAAATCATACCATGTTGTTGGGCAAAAACAAATATTGACATTAATGCATTTAACTTATCACCACTTAATGCAGATGAATGAGTAAACCCTGCTGCAAGCTTATTTCTCCACTTCCCATTGTCCCAAACACCAGTGGTTGAATCCATAAATTTCTTTATATTAGCTGAAACATTACCAAAATATGTAGGTGTTCCAATTATTATAGCTTCAGATTCATCAAGTAAATTTATATTATTACTGATAAATTCAGACTCATATGTTTCCGAGTTCATACCTTCTTTTTTTATTCCAACTTGTATATGATCAGAAAGCTGCTTCGTAAAACAATTTTTATTATTATAGATGATTGCAATCTTATTTTTCATTAATAACCTATATAAAACCTACTTATAAACATCTATATACAATTCATCTAAACTTGGCTCATTGCTATTTTGCGCATAATCAGCACATTCCCTCACCTTACTTTTTATATCTTTTTCTACTATTTTTAATTCTTCTTCTATATTTTTAATATTTTTTAACATATATGTCCTCATAGAAGCAATAGGATCATGATTTGTCTTATAATCCTCTACCTCATCTTTTGACCTATATTTAGCAGGATCAGACATCGAATGTCCTCTATATCTATAAGTTTTTATTTCCAATAAAAATGGCTCTTTATTAGTTATAATATAGGTTTCAGCTTCTTTTACAGCATCATATACTTTAAAAAAATCCATACCATCTACTTGTTTTCCTGTTATACCAAATGATTCTCCTCTTTTATATAAATCTTTAACACTTGAAGCCCTTTCTACAGAAGTACCCATACCATATTCATTATTTTCAATGATATATAAAACTGGCAACCCCCATAGTTTAGCCATGTTAAATGATTCATATACTTGTCCCTGATGACAAGCTCCGTCACCATAAAGTGTTACTGATATACAATTGTTTTCCTTATACTTATGAGCAAACCCTAAACCTGTACCTAAAGAAACTTGAGCCCCAACAATTCCATGCCCCCCATAAAATCCTTTTTCCAGATCAAACATATGCATTGATCCACCTTTACCTTTTGAACATCCAGTCTCTTTACCTAACAACTCTGCCATAATGCTCTTTGGACATGCCCCTGCTGCAAGCATCAATCCATGATCTCTATAACTCGTAATTACCGTATCTTGTGGATTTATAGCTTTTGCTATACCCACTGCAACTGCTTCCTGCCCGATATATAAATGGCAGAAACCACCTATTAACCCCATTCCATACAATTGACCAGCTTTTTCCTCAAATTTACGCAAAAGCAACATTTTTTTATATACTGAAAGTAACTCTTCATTTGTAAAATTTATTTTTTTACTCATTGTAACTTAAAAAATTATTTTTAATTAAATAGTAGCACGGATATTATATTTAATTAAAAATAAATACAATACCTCAATAAAATTTATTACTGAACCTAAAAAGATTAAATATACAATTATAAAATTTTAAACAAAGGTTTAGCATCATCATCTGACTTCTTACCTGAGATCATATAAGAAATTTCAGCTTCAATTTCATTATTTTTAATGTAGTTAGCGCTTAAAATTGTTTTATTTGACTTAAATTCTTTTTCAACTTTAAAAATATTATCAGATATAGCTACAATTTGAGGTTGATGTATTATAAGTATAACTTGCATTTTTTTTGATAATTCTTTTAATTTATTACCTATCATTTTAGCTGTTTTACCACCTGTACTAGAATCTATTTCATCAAAAATAATAGTTTTATTGCCAAATTTATTACTTGCAACTAACTTCAAAGCCAGCATAATTCTTGATATCTCACCACCAGAAGCCATTTTATCAATGCTAAGAAAATCTTGCTCTGGATTGGCCTTTATTAAGATATTAATTTTGTCTATTCCAATAGGCGTGACTAATTTATTTTCTATTATTTCAATTTTTAAATCAAAATTCTTCAAATTTAAATCATTTGTAATTTTTAATATTTTATACCTGAAAGAAGGTGCTGAATCTTTTCTTAAATCACTTAATTGTTTTGAATATTTCAAATAATTTGTTTTTAATTCATTTATATTATTTTTTATTCTCTTTAAATCAAATGTTGCATCTTCTAAACTTTTAAGCCTTCTCTTAGAAGATTGTATTACCTCTGAAAATTCCGATGAATTAATATTATATTTTCTTTCCAGTTCCTTTATTTTAAAAAATCTACTTTCAACTTCATCAATATTTAAAGAATTTTCGTTTAAATTTTCACAGATCGATATCATATCATGATCAAGCGATTCCAATTCAAATATTATTGAGTCTAAATTTTTATCAAGAGCATTAAATACATCTGAAAATTTTACCAATTGTTTATGCATATTCCAAAGTTCAGAAATAATACCACCATTATTATCCATTAATTTCTTTGAAGATCTTTGGCTTATTTCAATAATCTTTGAACTCTCTAATAAACTTTTTCTTTTAAGAGATAATTCATCCATTTCATTATTCTTAACGTTTAAAAGCTCTAGATCTTTAATTTTATTATTAAGATATGCTTTTTCATATTCATTTTGCGCAACAGAATTTTGCAAATTTTCTAATCGCTTTTCAAATAAAGATATTTTTTGATAAATATTTGAAACCTCTTTCAATAAATTAGGATTATTGATGTATGAATCTAAAATTTGCACATGAGAACTAGATTCTAAAAGTTTAATTTGATTATGTTGAGAACAAATTTCGCATAAATATTTTTCTATAAATTTAATGTTATCAACTGTAGTTAATTGGTCATTAATAAATATTTTATTTTTACCATCAAAACTAATTACTCTTCTAATGGATAATATTTTTTCATTATTAATTATATATCCTGTGTTGATTAAATGATCCTTAATTTTTACATTATCAGATATATCAAACTCAGCTGTTATTGAAGTAATTTTTAATTTATCCTTAATCACACTAGAATTAGACTTTTTTGCAAATATAGAAAGAAGCGCTTTTAATATTATAGATTTACCAGCTCCAGTTTCACCAATTATACTTGTCAGACCTTTTTTAAAGTTTATTTCTAAAAAATCTATTAGGATAAAATTCTTGATATAAAGATTAATTAACATTTTTCAAAAAATTATCTTTATTAAGTTAAATACAATGTTATCAGTAATCTTATATTATGTTTTTATTCTTTTTTATTTAAAATGTTATTTATATTTTTGGCAATATCATTAACACTAGTTTTCAAATCATCTAATTCATTATTGTTGCCACTATTATCACTAGTTTTTGTTTCAGATTTTAAATTAGATTTATCATTTATTAAAGAGTTTATACTTGCAGGTATATTAGATAAATCAAAATTTTTGAGACTTGGTATTTTTAAGCTAAAATTACCATGGCTACCAACACTTAAAAAGAAATATAAAATCCCCAATATTATTAAGGTTCTTATTCTTAAAAAAGCTAAAAATAAATCAAGCATAACTTAACAAGGTTATAAAAGTATTATATAATAATAGGTTAAACAAAGTAGTCAATTTTTACAAGGATTAATTATTTAGTTATAAGTTTATAAGCTATGAATATGAAAAAAAGTAATATTAAAATTTTACCATTAGTTTTAGAACCAGATCCTATACTTCATAAAAAGTCTGAATTAGTAAAAAATATAGATCAAGAAATAAAAGAATTTTCAAACAACCTTATTGCTACTATGCAACATCATAAAGGACTTGGACTTGCTGCAGTACAAGTTGGAGTTTTAAAAAAGATTATTGCTGTAGATATAACCAATCTAGGAAGAAAAGGAGATAAATTTCTTGATATTAAAGAAGGGCCAAAAATTTTAATAAACCCTGAAATAATTGAAAAATCTGATGACAAAAAAATATATGCTGAAGGATGTCTATCTTTTGGCAATATATTACCTGAGGTAGAAAGAGCAAATAGAGTAAAAGTTAAATATTTAGATTTAAATGGAGAAGAGAAATTTCTAGAAGTATCAGATAATATTATTTCAGCATGTATACAACATGAAATCGATCATATAAATGGAATAGTTTTTTTAGATAGATTATCAAGAATAAAAAGAGATTTTATGATGAAAAAATATTTAAAGTGGAGAAAAAATATTTCAAATAGTCAATAATTATTTCTTTTTATTAAAATAGCCATAAATCCTACTAAAACCTATAGCAAATCCTCCATTTCCTGTGACATTTACAGCTTTCCCAAAAGGATCAAAGAGCAAATATATAACGGTTATCACTCCAATCATTTCAGGTGAAAAAGCCAAATATTTTTCAAATAAAGGTGCAACAATTAATAATACTCCACCAGGTACAGCTGCCACTGCAAATTTTGAAATAGCATAAAAAAACGCAAAAATCACAAAAGATTCAAATGATGGAACTTGTGAATTAAAGGTTTTTATAGTTGCAAAGATTAATATTGTTATGCCAATGGCACTACCAAGAGTATGCGTGTTAATCACTGCTGTTATAATTGCCTTGTATATTTTAGACTTGTTTTTAAAAATCTTTTCCATTGCCAGTAATAAAACACTCATTGCAGCTGCACTTGAAATTGCACTAAATCCTGTAAATGCAGCTGGCATGACATTTTTAAAGTACATTAATGTTTTCTCAAGATTAAATTTAGATATTATAAAGTAAAATATAGATAAATATGAAATTTGAACTAATAATATTATAATAAGAACTTTGCCATAAGATTTAATTGCATATTCTAATACATCTTCATGTTGAAGCTTAAATATAAAGCCTATAACAAATAAAGGTAAAGTAGGTATAAAAAATTTTTTTAAAAATGCAGTTGAAATACCACTCATTTTTTTAATAATGTTCTCAACTTTTTTATGTCTCCAAAATGAAAATATAATACTAAACATGAGACCAAATAATAATGCTTGGTCATTTGTAAATATAGTCGATATGTTAATTGCCCAAAGCGGCATAAGTAAATTTTGATTATTAGAAACATGCTTTGCAGTTATTAAAGAATCTAAAAAAGTACTTCCTATAAAATAACCTGTATAAATAGCCATACTATTAGAAATAAATATACATAAAATCAGAAGACCAACAAATTTAAACACATTACCTTCAAGCAATAACAAACTGCTTGTGATAAAAGAAAAAATAATAAATGGCAAGATCAGCAATAAAATTGATTTTAATATTAAGCTGATTGATAAAAATAATTCTTTAATTTCAACCGAAATATAATTGCCAAATGTATATGTAAAAATTAAAATAAAAAATAATGCTAGTGGTAATTTAAATTTTTTCATATAATACGCAATGTATTGTAAATTTTAAAAAATAAAAACACTATTTCATGATTGAAATCAAGCTAAATAAAAATATAAAGAAATATAACAATAAAATTTCTGGCAAGGATCTACTAAAAGAAATTGATCAAAGTCTGCACAATAATTGTATAGCTATTAAAATAAATGGTGAAATTAAAGATTTATCAACAATAGTAGATAAAAATAGTGAAGTGGAATTCATTTTTTCTTCATCATCTGAAGGTATAGATATTATAAGACATGATGCTGCTCATGTTTTAGCTCAAGCCGTCAAAGCATTATATCCAGAAGTAATGGTTACAATTGGACCAACTATTGAGAATGGATTTTATTATGATTTTGCAAATATTAAACCATTTACAGAATCAGATTTAGAAAAAATCGAAGCTGAAATGCAAAAAATAATAGATCAAAAATTTCCAATCACTAGAAAGGTCGTTACAAAACAAGAAGCAATTAAATTTTTTCAAAATCAGGGAGAAAAATATAAAGTTGAGATAATTAATTCTTTCCCTGATAATGACGAAATAACCATCTATACACAAGGAAATTTTTCAGATTTATGCAGAGGACCTCATGCACCTAATACAGGATTTATTAAAGCATTTAAATTAATGAAAATAGCTGGAGCTTATTGGCGTGGAGATAGTAAAAATGAAATGTTACAAAGAATATATGGTACTGCTTGGTCTGATAAAAAACAACTTAGAGCGTATTTACAAATGCTTGAAGAAGCTGAAAAAAGAGATCATAGGAAACTTGGTAAGCAATGTAATTTATTTCACTTCCAAGAAGAAGCACAAGGTTCAGTATTTTGGCACCCTAAAGGCTGGGATTTATTTCAAAGACTAATTAATTACATAAGAACTAAACAAAATCAAAATGGATATTTTGAAATAAGCACTCCTGAGATAATGGATAAGAAACTTTGGGTAGCATCTGGGCATTGGGAAAAATTTAGAGAAAACATGTATACTGCGAGTACTATTGACGAAAATAAAATTTATGCCGTGCGCCCAATGAATTGTCCTGGTGGAGTACAAATTTATAACCAAGGAATTAAAAGCTATAGAGATTTACCACTTAGATTAGCTGAATTTGGAAAAGTTCATAGATTTGAGCCTTCAGGAGCATTACATGGCTTAATGAGAGCTAGGGCATTTACACAAGATGATGCACATATTTTCTGCACTAATGATCAAATTACTGAAGAATGCATTAATGTGTGCAAGCTAATAAAAGAAATATATAAAGATTTTGGATTTGATGATGTGAAAGTAAAGTTCTCTGACAGACCAGAACAAAGGATAGGCTCTGATGATATATGGGATAAGGCAGAGGCTGCACTACTCACTGCAGTCAAAAAACAAAATTTACCATATACGTTAAATAAAGGTGAAGGAGCATTTTATGGACCTAAATTAGAGTTCGTTTTAAGAGATGCTATAGGAAGAGATTGGCAATTAGGCACTTTACAGGTAGATTTTAATTTACCAGAGAGATTAGATTCCAATTATATTGATAAAGATGATAAAAAATATAGACCAGTTATGCTTCATAGAGCATTATTTGGCTCAATTGAAAGATTTTTAGGCATATTAATGGAGCATTATTCCGGTAATTTACCTATATGGCTTGCACCTACTCAAGTAGTAATAACTACTGTTACTGATGAACAAAAATGTTACGCAAATAAGGTTTTTGAGATATTAAGAAGCAAATTTATAAGGTGTATCACTGATTTTGAAAATGAAAAAATTACATATAAAATCAGAAAATATTCTGTTGCAAAAGCACCTATAATCATAATTATAGGCAAAAAAGAAGAGGCAAACAATTCAGTTTCAATAAGAAAATTAGGAAATAAAAATCAAGAAGTACTTGAGTTAAGTCATTTTGTAGATAAATTAATAGATGATATTAAACAAAAAAGGAGCTAATTATATCAAAAAATACTACTAATATTAAAATTAATTCAGATATTAATTCTAAAGAAATTCGTCTTCTTGATAATAATGGGCAAATGTTAGGAATAGTAAATATTGAAGAAGGATTGCGCCTTGCTCAAGAGAAAAAATTAGATTTAATAGAAATATCTCCAAATGCAAGCCCTCCTGTTTGCAAAATCTTAGATTTTGGTAAATATAAATACGAAATCAGAAAGAAAGAACATGAAGCTAAGAAAAAACAAAAAACAATTGAAATTAAAGAAGTTAAACTTAGACCTAACATTGCTATTGGAGATTTCAATGTTAAATTAAACAACACAAAAAAATTTATAAACAGTGGCAATAAAGTTAAGATTACTCTTTTTTTTAAAGGAAGAGAGATTATGCATGAAGATGTTGGAATCAATATAATGAAAAAATTTAAAGATTTAGTTTTAGATTTTTCTAATATCGAATCTGATATTAAAAAAGAAGGAAAACGAATTTTCATTATAATTGCTCCTAAAAAAAAATAATTTATATATGACACAATTAACACCTAAGCAAATTGTAAACGAGCTCGATAGATATATAATAGGCCAAAGCAATGCTAAAAAAGCAGTTGCTGTAGCATTAAGAAATAGATGGCGTAGAAAACAAATTAATAATGATTTAAAAGATGAAATAGTACCTCATAATATACTCATGGTAGGTCCAACTGGAGTTGGTAAAACTGAAATCGCTAAAAGGCTTGCAAAACTTTCAAAATCTCCTTTCATTAAAATTGAAGCTACTAAATTTACTGAAATTGGCTATGTAGGTCGTGATGTTGACTCAATTGCCAGAGATTTACTTGATACTGCAATAAAAATGGTAAGAGATGATTTTTATATTGAAGTAAAAAGTAAAGCATTATATGAAGCCAAACTAAAATTAGTAGATTGTCTAGTTGGTAAAGAAGCTTCAGAAAATACAAAAAATATTTACCTTAAAAAACTTGATGCCAAAGAATTAGACGATAGGGAAGTTGAAATTTCTATTGATGACCAACCAAATAAAGGACAATCATTCCCTACTTTTGATGTACCTGGAATGCCTGGAAGCCAAATGGGAGTAGTGAATATTGGAGATATGCTTGGAAAAACTTTTGGCACAAAAAAACAAAAATTAGTCAAATTAAAAATACCAGAGGCAATAAAACATCTAATTAAACAAGAAACTGAAAAACTTATAGATGAACAGTTAATTATTGATAAGGCTATAAAAATTACTGAAGAAGAAGGAATAGTTTTTTTAGATGAAATAGATAAAATAGCAGGTGGTAATGTTAACAAGAAGAACGATATAAATAGAGAAGGTGTACAGCGTGATTTATTGCCACTTATTGAAGGTACAATAATCAATACAAAATACGGACCTATAAAGACTAATTATATATTATTTATTGCCTCAGGAGCCTTTCATTTAGCAAGACCTTCTGATTTATTACCAGAATTACAAGGAAGACTGCCTATAAGAGTTGAATTATCTCCATTGTCAAAAGATGATTTGTTGAAAATTTTAAAAGAACCTGAAAATTCTTTACCAAAACAATACTCTGCACTCCTTAAAACAGAAGGTGTTAATTTAAAATTTGCAGAAAGTGGATTAAAATGCATTGCTAAATACGCAGCTCATATTAATAATGAAGTGGAAAATATTGGAGCTAGAAGGCTATATACTTTACTTGAAAAAATCTTAGAAGAAATTAGTTTTACTGCTAATGAAATTAAAGGAAAAACAATAAATATAGATGCAAAATTTGTTGAGAAAAATTTAGATAAAATTACTTTATCTGAAGATTTAAGTAAATTTATTCTCTAGCATTTTATATGCAATTAAATCAAATATTAAAAACCTATGAAAATCTAATTGCTAAAATTGATGAATATAATAATATATATAAAAATAACTCTAAACTCCTTTTAGTATCAAAAAATCTAACGCAAGAACAAATATTACATATATTAAATAATAGCAGCCAAAGGTCTTTTGGTGAAAACAAAATCCAAGATGCGATGTTGAAATGGCCTGATATTAAAGATCAACATTCAGATGCAAAGCTTAATTTTATTGGAAAATTGCAAAAAAATAAAATAAAAAAAGCTGTAGAGCTATTTGATGCAATAGAAACCATCGACTCGGTTGAATTAGCTTGCAAAATAAATGAAGAGATGTCAAAAATTAATAAAAAAATTGATTTTTTCATTCAAATTAATATAGGAGATGAATAACAAAAAAGTGGAGTTAATTTAAAAAATTTTGATTCTATTTTTCAAGGAATAAAAGTAAACGCTAAAATATCCCCATCTTGACAAGTATTATCCGCCTTTCTTTGGGTTTCTTAAGTTTTTTGGGTTCTGTCGCATCTGTTGAAAAGTATAAGAATCTTTGATATTCTGAAAGAAATGATAGATGTTAATAATGCTGAAAGTAGACCCAAAATTAATGAAGTATTTCAAGAATCATGAATATGGTCCAGAAATAATAATGGTATCATTGTATATGAAAGGAAGATATTCTCTAAGTTATAGAGAGATAGAGGAGATAGGCGGGTTGAGAGGATTCGCCATTGATCACGCTACTTTACAAAGGTGGGTAATAAAGTTTATGCCAATACTTGAAGGAAGATTCAGAAAAAGAAAGAAGCCAGTCAATGGTAGTTGGAGAATGGACGAGACCTATATTAAGGTTAAAGGTAAATGGGTATATTTATATAGAGCAGTTGATAAATATGGATATACCATAGATTTTATGCTGAGAGCAAAAAGAGATAAAAGAGCTGCTAAAGCGTTTTTCAAGAAGGCGATTAAATCCAGTGGTCATCCTATAAAGGTTAATATAGATAAAAGTGGCTCTAATACTTCTGCTTTGAATTCAATCAATAAGCCATTATCTAAAGAAAACCAAATAGAAATTAGGCAGAACAAATATCTCAACAATAGGATAGAAGGCGATCACAGATTTATAAAGAAACGAACTAGGCCGATGCTTGGCTTCAAATCCTTTAGAAGTGCCGCCAGAACTATTGCGGGAATAGAACTCTTGCACATGATTAAAAAAGGACAACTTGCTGACAATGACAATTATAATTCTGACTTTGATAAATTTCTTTCACTAGCTGCTTAATGGAAAAATCTATAAATAATTTAAAA
>NZ_RXFM01000119.1 GCF_003953955.1 Candidatus Aquarickettsia rohweri
CAATCAATAAGCCATTATCTAAAGAAAACCAAATAGAAATTAGGCAGAACAAATATCTCAACAATAGGATAGAAGGCGATCACAGATTTATAAAGAAACGAACTAGGCCGATGCTTGGCTTCAAATCCTTTAGAAGTGCCGCCAGAACTATTGCGGGAATAGAACTCTTGCACATGATTAAAAAAGGACAACTTGCTGACAATGACAATTATAATTCTGACTTTGATAAATTTCTTTCACTAGCTGCTTAATGGAAAAATCTATAAATAATTTAAAAATTTTACACCATATTACAGATGCGACAGAGCCCCACAACTTATATGTTTTAAAATCATTAGCTAAATAATATTTTTTATTTGATATTTAAAGGTGTTATTATTTATATTGTTATTCTAACTATAGAAAAATTTTTGTGAAGTTATACTATTTATACGTAAAAACCAACAAATAAACTAAAGAGATTTAAACCTTATGCTCAATAAGCTTTTAAGGTTTAAATATTCTTAAATTGAAATTATTAACAAAGCTTTCTTTCAATTAAAACTTAATCTTAGTACCAGCTAAAACAACCGTACCTTTATTAAATTCAGCACCTTTAAAGTTGCCATTCTTTTTAAAGTTAAATCTAGTAACTTCAATATATGGCATAAATCCTGGCATTACTGTGTAATCAGCACCAATAGATATTGCTTCAAATTTATTGTAATCTTTCTGATCAAATTTAACCAATAGATCATCTGTAGAACCTTCAGGAGTATATTTAGCTAAAGCTCCAGCTCTTTTACTTTGCATATACTCAATACTTATTCCATATTTATCTGTTGCATATGCAGACCCCAAAGACCAATATTGACCACCTTGCTTGCTATTAGTATCTCCAACTAAAGTTCCAGATTTACCAATATCACCATAGGCACCATTAAAAGCAAAACCTTGATAGCCAATACCAGCACCAACCTGCCATGCTTTTAGATTATTTCTGTCTTTATTTTCTTGCTTGTTAGTATTATTATTAGCATTATCTATACTGTTAAAATATGAAATTTTCTTTGCTTTACCAAATTCTCCAAGAATCGCTGTTGTAAATTTTATACCATTACTAAATGATTTTTCATATCCTACAGCTGGCTGCCAAATATCTTTATAACCACCCCCAGAATTATTTAACACTTTACGTGTCTGGTTAACAGTTCCCTTGGCTTTAGAATCTGTGACATAACTTAATCCAAATGTAAAATCATTTACCTTTGGTGAAAAATAGTTAATTTTCCCAGCTTTAGTTGTTTCATCAAAACCAACTGGCAACTGTGGTGCAGTAATGTAATTACCATCAATAGCATATTTACTACCACTACTACTTGTTAAAACACCACCATTTTTAAGCCAATCAGACCATTCTCCATCTAAACCTCCTGTTGCACGTGCAAGAGAGTAAGAATTTACTTCCATACTGCTACCTACTGGCGATGTACTACCAACTTCAAATTTACCGAAATTACCTTCAAGATATATTTTCAGCTCATTTGCAATATTTTCACTACCAGAAGAAGTCTTTGAAGTATTAGTATTTAATTTTATATAACCACCATAACCTAAACCTTTTTCAGTTTTTTGATCATAATTAAATTTTAATGACCCGCTGGTTGCTAAAGAATTTTGTTTGTATTTATTAGTTGTACTACTTAAATCGTTTCTAAAATCTTTAGATTGGTTTACAATTCCATACTTAGGATCTATTTCTCCTGATATTTTAATAGATGAATCTTTAATTGTATTATCATCAGCTAGTAATATTGTTGGAATTACGCTTAACAATGTAGCTAAGTAAATAATTTTTTTATTTCCCATAAATTTTACTCTTATGTTTGTTCAATAATTTAAGTACTATCTATTTATTTAAGTATTTGTCAATAATTTTTACATAATCGTCATAATTATTTGCAATAATAAACTCCTGGTTAATATAAATAGTTGGAGTTTGATTTAAGTTTAAAGTTTTCATATCTTTAAAAGCTTTCATCTGCAATTGATCAGAAAAGCTTTTATCTTCAAAACACTTACTTATTTTTTCAGCACTAAAACCCGAAAGTCTTCCTATATTTTTAAGCATTTGTTTAAAATCTTTTCTAAATGCCCATTTAATTTGCGATTTAAATAAAACATCTATTAATTCAAAATAACTGTTATCAAAACAATTAGCTAATATTGCACCATATAAAGCAGGTTAATTATTTGGATAATCTCTAAAGATATATAAAAGCTTTCCTGAATCAATATAGTCTTTTTTAATTTTTGGCAGTATATTTTCATGAAAAGTTGCGCATCCAGGGCAAGATAACGAGGAATATGTAACAATAGTTACCTTAGCTTTTGTATTGCCAATATAATGATCATCTTCTTTTAACTTTAGAATCTGCAATTTATTAGCTTCAACATTATCTGCATAACTTATAGTTGAAATTAAAAAAAATAGAATGAATAGCAATATATAACGTTTATTTTTCATACCATATATCTATTTATAACTTAGTTTTAACTAATATACGTTCATCAGCATCAACATTAGACAGTTCATCTCTAAATAATTTTTCGTTATGCTTAATGTATTTAACAATCTTTGCAATATGATCATATTTTTCTATAAGAACTATCTTGCCACCTTCAACAATTATATTCTTAAAGAATTTTGGAATTTGATTCATAATACCGTTAACTATTATTATATCAAATTTTGCATCTTCCATATTATCTTTAAAACTTTCTAATAATCTAAATGAAATAACATCTCCTGCTTGAGCTAATAACTCTTGGCTTATACCAATTTTTAACAACCTTTTATCAATATCTACTGCAATTACTTTTTTAGCAATATTTGAAATAATTACTGATGAATACCCAGTATTGCAATTAAAGTCAAAAACCACAGAATTGGACTTAATTTCAGCAAATTGAAGCATTTTAGCTAAAACAAGTGGAGACATAATAAATCTATTATCATCCACAAATATCTCTGTATTAAATATTGGTAAAATTGAATCAGAGTACGCCACTTCTTTCCACTGACTAATAATAAACTTATGGCGACAGACCTTTAAAAATGAATCAATAATTTTCTTATCAATTATACCGCTTGGTACTAA
>NZ_RXFM01000120.1 GCF_003953955.1 Candidatus Aquarickettsia rohweri
CTACAAGAATTCTGTGCCATTTATAAAATGTACTTCTCGGCACATTCTTTTGCTTACAAAATTCATATTTACTTACATTACTTTTTTTATATTCTTCTACTAGCTCTTTCCATTTTTCATTACTTATTCTTTTTTTCTTTTTTTCTAATAGCATCATTAGCCTCTATTTTTTTAGGCTTTTGTTCTACCACTTATTTTTATTCTTGCCTAGATGCCCTTATTTTAGCGCTTACATATTTTTTGCCATTAGTATACTCGTCATTTCCAATATATTTTGCCTCATATTTATTTAAAAATTCCTCTAAAGTCATCTTACTAATTGCAATTCCAAATGGTGTTGGAGATGGTTTAGTATTTGCTGCTTTTATGAAAAATTCTTCTGCTTTTTTATAATCTTGCTTTACTCCAATGCCATTATTATATCTACGTCCTAAATTATTCATGGCTGTGTCATTACCAAGCTCAGCAGCTTTTTCGTAGTATGTAATGGCTTTAGCATAATCTTGTTTAACGCCTCTTCCGAAATCATAATCCAAAGCTAGCTCTAAATAATCTTTATCAGTTTTTTTATTACTAGGTGATTTAGTTTGAGTGGTGTTTGAATTATTATTTTTTTCATCTTTGTCGTTATCGCATGCAACTAGTGATATTAAAATTAGAAATACAAACGAATAGAATTTTGAAATTTTAAGTTTTTGCATAAAGTTATTCCTAAACAATTTATTTATATTTGATATATAGTTTATTAGGTGTCAATAAAAATTTAAAACAAACTAATTTGATATAGCAAATATATTTTTGAAATTAAATTATAAATAATTATATAGTTTAGTGCCATTTTTCCTGAGCCAAAGACATTGTTCCTTATAATTTGGGTATATTTTTTCAACTAATTTCCAATATTTTTTGCTGTGATTCATTTCTTTTAAATGGCATAACTCATGCACAACTAAATATTCAACAACCTCTATAGGTGCAAAAATGATTCTCCAGTTGAAATTAAGATTTTTTAAGGAAGAGCAGCTTCCCCATTTAGTTTTTAGATCTTTGATAAAAATTTTCTTATAGCTAAAGTTATGTTTATTTGCGTAAAATTGACATAACTCATTAATCTTATCTGTTATAATATTAATAAATAATTGCTTTAAGGAATTATTAATATCTTGTTTCATGCCATAAACTTTAATTATATCGCCTTCAATTTTTGCATACTTCATTAATCTACATTCAGCATGAACAACATCATAATATTTGCCAAAAATAGGGTATTGATTTTTATTTGCTTGATCATTTATATTAGTTATATTTCTTAATTTGTTTTCAATCCATTCTTCTTTGTTAATTAAGAATTTATAACCAACTTTTAAAGGCACCCAAAGTGGTATTACTAACTCAACTTTTTGATTTATAATTTTAATTGCAATATTTTTTGCTTTTTTGCTTTTTCTTATATTGACATTAAATTGCTGAATTAAGTTGTTAATTTTACTCATTTATAAGCTATTTTAAAAATAATGATTTTAACATACTTCCTGAATAATTAAAATCTTACTAACTTTGATGTAATTTACACATCATATATGGTTTATAAGCATGTCTTTTAATATTTTTGATAATTCAACAAGTTTTAAAATTGGTAAATTATTAGGTAATATATTAAATAAGAAAATATTTAAAAATGAAATATTAATTAATACGGAAGGTAAAAGATTAGAAGATATAAACGTTCAAACGGTAAAATATGGTAAAGAGATACCTATTGTATATGGCAAAGTTAAATTGGCTGGAAATATTATATGGGATTCAGGTTTAAAGGAGTTAAAAAAAATAATAACTAAAAGCAGTAATACTTCTAATCAAGAAATTAAATATAATTACACAAAATATGAATATAAAATTTCACTTGCCATAGCATTATGTGAGGGTGAGATAGATTATATATCAAGGATTTGGATAAATGATATTATTATAGATAAGTCGTTGTATAATATTAGATTTTATAGGGGTTCAGAAGACCAAATGCCAGATCCCGTAATTGAGAAAATTGAGGGTAAGGGTTATACAACTGCATTTAGGGGAATTGCATATGTTGTATTTAAGGACTTTCCAATCTCTAAATTTAAAAATAAAATTCCTAAATTTCATTTTGAAGTTATTAAGAATGATAATTCAAAAAATCCTGATAACTTACAAAATTTAATTAACTCAGTTGTTATTATACCAGGTAGTGGTGAATATGTTTATGATACCACAGTTCAGACTAAATCTTATTATAAAAATGAACCTTATGAATATGAAGAAGTTAAGATAAATTGTAATACAGAACATGCTAAAGCTGATTCCTTGGTTTCTCTTGATCAGTTAAAAGATACTTTGCCAAATGTAAAATAGGTTTCTCCTGTTGTAAATTGGTACGCTACTGATATCAATTCAGGAAATTGTAAAATATTACCTGGTGTAGAATTTAAAGATGAAAAGACAAAGATTACTCCTGATGAGTGGCAAGTGTCCAATTATAATCGGAAACTTGCTCATATAATTTTACAAAAAAACAATCATCCCATTTATGGTGGCACAATAAATGATAAAAGTATCACTAGATATTTAGAAGAGCTCAATAATAAGGGTTATTTAATTATGTTTTACCCTATGCTTTTGATAGATAGTTATGAAAAACCATGGAGGGGTAGAATGTATGTAAATGATGCAAAAGATATAGAGAATTTTTTCGATGGGGAGAATGGTTATAATAAATTTATTTTGCATTACGCTAAACTTGTTAAAGGCAAAGTAAAAGCATTTTTAATTGGTTCAGAAATGGTTGAGCTTACAAAATTTAAAACTAGTGATAATAAATTTTTGGTTGTTGATAAACTCATTGATTTGGCAAAACAGGTTAGGGGAATATTAGGTAAAAATGTGATGATTTCATATGCTGCAGATTGGAGTGAATATCACCACACTGATGGTGGATGGTATTTTTTAGATAAGCTATGGGCATCTGAATATATTGATTTTATAGGAATTGATGCATACTTTCCTTTAACAAGTAATGACAAAACTACATATGATATAAATG
>NZ_RXFM01000121.1 GCF_003953955.1 Candidatus Aquarickettsia rohweri
CTACAAGAATTCTGTGCCATTTATAAAATGTACTTCTCGGCACATTCTTTTGCTTACAAAATTCATATTTACTTACATTACTTTTTTTATATTCTTCTACTAGCTCTTTCCATTTTTCATTACTTATTCTTTTTTTCTTTTTTTCTAATAGCATCATTAGCCTCTATTTTTTTAGGCTTTTGTTCTACCACTTATTTTTATTCTTGCCTAGATGCCCTTATTTTAGCGCTTACTTTATAATTTTGATGTTTGATTAGTTTAACCTTATTGACTTATTTATACTAAACAGTTATTATGTAAGTAAAGAAATATAATAAATAATTGAGCATGGAAATTAGTAGCACTGAATTAAAAACACATTTAGGGGAATACCTTAATGAAGCTATGAGAAAACCAGTTTTTATAAAAAGACATAAAAGTGAAGCTGTTTTAATTAGCAGGGAAGAGTATGATAGACTTCAGAATTTGGAAGATGCATATTTAATGAATGAAATTCATTTAGCAGAACAAAATGGTTATATAGGTGTTGAAGAAACAATGAAGAAAATGAAAAATGCTCTTAGTAAATCTTAGTAACCAAGCTGATAAATTTTTTTCAACATTAGATGCAAAACAATTTAGACAAATTGTTAAAGAAATTTTTAAATTAGCAAAAACCCCTAAACAAAATGATATTAAGAAAATTATCTCCAAAGATAAAGTTTGCTATTACCGCAAAGATATTGGTGAATTTAGAGTAATTTTCAAGATTGTTGATAACATTCTACACGTTGTAGTGGTAGAAAAAAGAAATGATGATTCTGTTTATAAAATATTCAAAAGAAAATAAGAAGTTGCTGTATCTTTTTCCTTTAAAATCCATAATTTAATTTAAAGGCTGTTTTTAAGCTCATAAAAAGATTTTAGCATTTTTTTTGCAGAGATGCACATTTTTAAAAAATAGTATGCTCTTATGCTTTAAAAAAGTGGGTTTAAATTAATTTAATTTTATTATTTAGTGCTTACATATAAAAAGTAAATGATTAGATTGGATACTTAAAAGGTAATCAAGTTAAGTATTAGTACAAAAAAATTAAAATTTCCCTGTACTTCCTCAAATCCTCTATTTACAGTACACATTAACTAATATGCTTGACTTTATTGTACTACAGTAGTACAATCTAGCTTATTTGATTTATTTGTACTATCATCATGAAAATAGGTTATGCTAGAGTCAGTTCCATCTCTCAAGATTTAGAATTACAAAAAAAAGCTCTCTCTAAAGCTGGTTGCTCTAAAATATTCTGTGAATCTATCAGTGGCAAAAACAATAACCGTCCTCAGCTATCCAATACTTTAGATTCTTTACGAGAAGGCGATATCTTAATTGTTTATAAAATCGATAGAATTGCTAGATCACTCAAAGGCCTGATTGATATTATCGAATTACTAGATTCTAAAAAAGTTGACCTCATATCCCTTGACTCTGGTGATAAAGTTGATACCACTTCCCCTATGGGTAAAGCATTCTTTCAAATCGCCGTCGTTTTCGCCGAACTAGAACGTAGCTTAATTAACTCTAGGACTAAAGCTGGTATCAAATTAGCTAAACAACAAGGAGTTAAATTTGGCCGCAAAATAGGTAGTAAAAACAAAAATACTAATCACAAAGCTGAAAGAATCAGGATATTTCTTTCTGCCAATAAAAGCTATGATTGGATTTCAAACGAACTCTCTGTTAGCAAACAAACTATTTCTCTCATAAAAAAACAAATGAATTCTACTGCAACAACCAATTAATTCCCTTTTTTTAATTGATCTTCATGATCCTCTTCTTTGCTTATAAGACCTTTCTCTGTTAGTTTAGGCATTAGAATTTTTTCAGTGAAATACTCTCTCCAATAATTCTCTCTAAACACTGAATGTCCTTTTTTTACTGACTCTGGCATTTCTAACTCTATTCCCTTCACTTCTTCCTCACTAAGACTCTCTCTCCATGGTTCATACTCTACTTTCGAATATTCATTTATCAACTCTTCTTTCTCCTTTTGCTTTTTCTTCTTAATCAAAATCAACTGTTTTAATGACTTCTCCTTCTCTGATATATATTCTGCTTCAAACCATCCTTTTCCTTTGCATAATCTCCCTACAAACACTCCTATTGGATTCTCATACTTGATTTTATCTTCTTCTAACGCATATGCAAAATGATAGATTGATTCCTGCACTACTTCCCTATCCAATAAATCAAATTCTCTTATATCTTCCAAGTGCCTCTCATTTAATCCATACTTCCTTAATGGTTCTATGTTGATATTACTCCATGTTCTTTCTCTTTCCTCACTTCCTTTTTTTATTTCTAATTTATAAGGCTGGTTTTTTATTTCTTCTTTTTCTATTATTAATTTTTCTTTTTTTCTTTTCTTTAATAATAATAATTTATTATTACTATTATTATTAATAGGAAATTGATTTATGTCCAGTTGTGTGTCCAGTTGTGTGTCCAGTTGTGTGTCCAGTTTGAAATTTAATACATATTCTGCTTTAGCTTTGGCTCCACCTTTCTCATAATCTTTTCTTTTAACTAAACTTTTATCTATCAACCTTTTTAGCGTGGTTTTAATGCTGCCTGATTTAATTTTACTATAAGATGCAAGTTCTAACTTACTTAATTTAATGCTTTTTTTTATACCTTGTTTTTTTATTAAAGTTGCTAAAGTTAAAACAAGAATTTTTTCATTGTTTGGTAAAGAATTAATATCAAAATTTTTAACTAATTTATTTCTTTTTGTAAGTTTGTGTCCAGTTATTTTATCATTTGTGTCCAGTTGTGATTGATTTGTGTCCAGTTTGTGTCCAGTTATTTTATCATTTGTGTCCAGTAGTGATTGATTTGTGTCCAGTTTGTGTCCAGTTATTTTATCATTTGTGTCCAGTAGTGATTGATTTGTGTCCAGTTTGTGTCCAGTTATTTTATCATTTG
>NZ_RXFM01000122.1 GCF_003953955.1 Candidatus Aquarickettsia rohweri
AAATTCATCCATTATAATAAACAGTAATGGAGTGAAAATTAATATGAGTAGAAATTGTGAATTGGTTATAGTAGACGGTAGAAATAACGAAAAATTTAGAAGCAAAGTTCCTTATGGTGCTAAAATTTTATTCGAAGCTAAATCAAAAGTAAGATCTGGCGATAAAATAGCTGAATGGGATCCATTTACATTACCTATAATGACTGAAGTAGAAGGATATGTTTCTTTTGTTGATCTAAAAGATTCCATATCAGTAAAAGAAGTACAAGATGATATAACTGGAATAATTAATAAAGTTGTTATTGATGGAAAACAAAGTAATAAAAAATCTAATTTAAGACCTAGAATATTAATTAAAGATAAAGATGGAAATCCTATAAAATTAAACAACGGCTTAGAAGCTAAATACTTTTTACCAGTCAATGCTATTATCAATGTATCAGATAATCAAAAAGTAGAAATAGGAGATGTTATATCAAGAATGCCAAAAGAATCTTCAAAAAGCAGGGATATAACAGGTGGACTACCAAGAGTTGTTGAATTATTTGAAGCACGTCAACCTAAAGAAACAGCTATATTAAGTGAAGTTGATGGATATATTGAATATGGCCAAGATTATAAATTTAAAAGAAGATTAATAGTAAAATCAAAGTATGGTAAAGATACAGCAGAATATTTGATACCAAGGGGTAAACATATATCTGTAAATGAAGGTGATTATGTTATGAAAGGTGAGATGCTACTTGATGGTGATCCTTCGCCACATGATATTTTACGCATACTTGGAAAAGAAGAATTTGCTAATTACATGATTAATGAGGTTCAGCAAGTTTACAAATTACAAGGAGTAAAAATTAATAACAAACATATTGAAGTAATTTTAAGACAAATGCTGAAAAAAGTAGAAATCACTGAACCTGGAGAAACAACTTTTATCACAGGTGAACAAGTAGATATTACATATTTTGAAAAAATTAATAAAAAAGCTATAAAAGAGAAATATAAACCTGCACAAGCAATAGGGGTTTTACAAGGTATAACGAAAGCATCTCTTCAAACAAATTCATTTTTATCTGCAGCTTCGTTCCAAGAAACAATAAAAGTACTAACTGAGGCTGCGGTTTCAGGTAAATCAGATCATCTTGAAGGTTTGAAAGAAAATGTCATTGTTGGAAGATTAATTCCAGCTGGAACAGGTTTTTATATGGATAAGTTAAAGGAACGCTATAGTGAAGTTAAGTCTAGCTAAATTTATAAGAAAATTATATTCATTATAAAGATATAGTTGTTAGTTATTGACTTTTTCAATATTATAATTACTTTACAATTAATGTGTCCTTAGCTCAGCTGGACAGAGCAACAGCCTTCTAAGCTGTGGGTCGGGGGTTCGAATCCTCCAGGACACACCATTTTAACATATTATTATGTTTCTTTACGAAAAAAATATACTTAAGAATTTATTTTTTCCTTTTATCATTATAACTTTTACAATTGTTGGGATTGCTTGGATTGTTCAATCCATTAGGTATTTAGAACTAATTTTAAGTCAGGGAGCTAGAATTTTAGATTTTTTAAATTTAACCTTATGCTTATTACCATTATTAATCTTTATAATAATACCTATATCACTAACATTAACAGTTTATTATGTTTATAATAAACTATTGTTAGATAGAGAAATTATTATATTGTATTCATTAGGAGTTACTAGAATAAATATTATTAAGCCATTTATATATTTTTCTATTATTGTTACTATAATTCATTTATTAATTTCTTATTATTTAATACCAATTAGTTCTCAAAAATTTAAAAATTTAAAATTTGATATTAATCAAAACTCAATTTCAAACTTAATTCAATTTAATACTTTTATATCAAAAGTTAATAATTTAACTATATATATAGAAAAAAAAGAAGGTAATAATTTATTAAAAAATATTTTGATTAATGATTCAAAAAACCCAAACAAAGAAATCACTTATATTGCTAATTCAGGTCGATTTTATTCAAATAATAATATTTATAAAATGATCCTTTATAACGGAATTAAAATAGAATTTCAAAATATTAAAGATACTTATATAATGGTAAAATTTTCAGAATTTATTATAGATTTAAATCAACATGAAAAACCTAATAATAAATTAATTGACGATAGTTATGAATTAAATTTTATTGAGTTATTAAAATCAGATACTATACCAAAAAATAAAATTCAAAAATTTAGAACACAGGGTCATTTCAGAATAATTTGGCCTGTAACATCTTTGTCCATTATTATTATTCTTTATTTTATAACACTAAAAGAGGAAAGTAGAATACAAAATTATAAGATAAATTTTTATGCATTCTTTTCCTTTTTAATTATTATAGGTTTTAACTTATCATTTTATATATTTAGTCAAATTAGCTATAAATACTATCCTTTAGTATATTTATTTAATCTTTTATTACCTCTTATTTTTCTTTATAGGTTATATAAATCAGCTCCATCAAAAAATATATTAAATATATTTAAATACCCCAATGAAAAACACGACATTAAATAATTACGAGAATGTAAGCGCTAAAATAAGGGCATCTAGGCAAGAATAAAAATAAGTGGTAGAACAAAAGCCTAAAAAAATAGAGGCTAATGATGCTATTAGAAAAAAAGAAAAAAAGAATAAGTAATGAAAAATGGAAAGAGCTAGTAGAAGAATATAAAAAAAGTAATGTAAGTAAATATGAATTTTGTAAGCAAAAGAATGTGCCGAGAAGTACATTTTATAAATGGCACAGAATTCTTGTAG
>NZ_RXFM01000123.1 GCF_003953955.1 Candidatus Aquarickettsia rohweri
GGAAAAAGAAAAAGAATCTCCAATAAAAATTGATTTATTAGATTTAGCTAATTATGATGGTAAGATAGAATGGTTTGCTGATTTATTGCTTAAAATTTGCGCTCATAATGATGATTATAGATCAAATAACAAAGAGTATGTTGAAAAATTTACAAATCTTGCAAAAGAATTAATCAACATCGATAATTATGAAGAAAAAATAAAAAAAATAGATGAATTTATTAGCTCCTCAAATGACTTAACAATAAAAACAAATTATAAGAAATTTTTCCAATCTGAATTTTTTAGTAAATTTTTCCAATCTAATGAAGGTGGAGATGCTGTTTTTAAAAATAATAAATACTTAGGGATTGATCTTTCTGCTATAGGCAATTGCTCAGAATTATTTAGACCTTTTTTAGGTTTATTGCTTGCAAAGTTACCAAAATTTCTAACAGGTCAAAAAGCTATAGTTATAATTAATCATTCGCATAATATTTTTGAGGCATACGCTTTTCAAAATCAGCTTAGAGTCTGGTTAGAAAAATTAACAAACAATAATGCTATGCTTCTTTTAACGCAAGAAAATATAGATGATAAGAACGCACATAGCTGTCTTGCAGATGTTATGCCTTATTTTGCTTCTCAGCTATACTTATCTAATAAAATGTTAGATAAAGAATTTAAATATACATTTAATCTTTCTAATCAAGAATTTAATTACATAAAAAGCTATGATATGAAGAAACGTAGGTTTCTTGTAAAGCACGGTGAAAATTCTATATTTGCACAGATGAATTTATCTAATCTTAGTGAAGTGCTCAATTATCTTGGTTAAAATTAAAATACCTATTGCAAAAATATTATAGTTAGCTTTATTACACATAAAATAAAGTTATTAATTTTTTTAAAATTTTAAGATTTTTTCATTATACAGTTAGTGAATAAATTGATCAAAGTCGGTATTATTAATTATTGTTACAAGACAAGTTGTTATTTTAAAATTAATTACGAATAAATCAACTTATTAGCAATATAATAAAATAATTGCTTTTTAGGAACTTGGTATCGTATTAAAGTTATACATGTAAATTTGAGAACGAGATCATTATAGAAACTTAAATAAGAAAAATTTATTCATAATGAGTGACTTTATTTGAAAATTTGTTTTATTGGATTTTTTGAATCAAATGTAAGTAATTCTGGGTGAAAAATTGTGCAGTATATATTATCTTGTTTAACAAAAATGGGATTATCATTTAATGTATCTAAAATTTTAACTTTTTTTCCACATTCAGTAATACTCGGTGCACGAATCATAAATGCTTTATTGTCTGAATCAGTTCTTTCTATTTTGCTATTAATTTGCCTGCCATAGTAATTTCTTTGTATATTGATATCAATAAGGCCCAAACCATTTACTTGGCTTGATTTATATTTAGATAGTAGTATTGCTCCCGCACAAGTGCCAAGTATAGGTTTTTTACTTAAAGCAAATTCTTTGATTTTTTTGTCAAGGTTGTTATTAATGCAGTAATCGTACTGTACTGAACTTTCTCCACCAGGCAGAATTACGCCATCTAATGCTGAAAAATCTGTATTTGCAAATATTTTTAAAGATAAATAACCAAGCTTTTGTAAAGCTTGGACGTGTAAGTGTCCAGCACCTTGATAAAAGAAAACACCTATAGTTTTCATTTCATAGATTCTCCGAGGTTAGTTGATATTTCTGCTAATTTTTTGGGGTCGTTCCAATGATTTACAGATTCAACTATTGCTTTTGCTCTTTTTTCAGGGTTTTCACTGAGAAAAATACCACTTCCTACAAATATAGATTCAGATCCTAATTCCATACATAATGCAGCATCTGCTGGAGTTACAATTCCACCCGCTGCAAAAAAAGGAACAGGCAATTTTTGATCATTACAAACTTTTTCTAACAGAGATAAATCAACTCCAATTTCCTCTGCTTTTCTTTTAATTTCACAGTAAGTTAGACCTTTTAAACTATATATTTCTTTTTTGACTGTTCTAAGGTGATAAACAGCTTCTAGGATGTTGCCTGTTCCTGCTTGCCCTTTACATCTAATCAATGCAGCACCTTCTTGAATTCTTCTCAAAGCTTCTGCTAAATTGCGACATCCACAAACAAAAGGTATATTGAAGTCTATCTTATCAATATGATTTTCTTTATCTGCAACAGTTAATACTTCACTCTCATCAATACAATCAACTTCTAATGCTTCAAGGATTTTTGCCTCTGTAATATGCCCTATGCGGCATTTTGCCATAACAGGAATTGAAATAGCTCCTTGTATCATTTTTATCATAGCAGGATCACTTGCCCTTGCAATACCTCCTTCTTTAACAATTATAGCAGGAACTCTTTCAAGAGCCATAACAGCTGCGGCTCCTGCTTGCTCTGCAATTTGAGCTTGTTCTACATTCATCACATCCATTATCACACCATTACAAAGCATATTAGTGAAAGCAATTTTACTATCCATTTTTAATTATTGTAATTTTTATTGTAACTTAACAATTGATTATATCATATTCAAGGTAAATTTATATAGATTTATATGTAAATAAAAAACAATCTTTACATATTATAAATCATATAATAGCTTATATTAGAAATAATATCATGTGTGTAAAATGAAAAAGATTTTAAGTATATTTCTATTATTTTTACTTGTTAGTTGCAATACATTAGAAAATAAATTCGATTCTCTTTTTAATAAAAAAGATTCAAAACAAAATCCAAAGCTTGTTGCAATGCCATCAAAAAA
>NZ_RXFM01000124.1 GCF_003953955.1 Candidatus Aquarickettsia rohweri
CTACAAGAATTCTGTGCCATTTATAAAATGTACTTCTCGGCACATTCTTTTGCTTACAAAATTCATATTTACTTACATTACTTTTTTTATATTCTTCTACTAGCTCTTTCCATTTTTCATTACTTATTCTTTTTTTCTTTTTTTCTAATAGCATCATTAGCCTCTATTTTTTTAGGCTTTTGTTCTACCACTTATTTTTATTCTTGCCTAGATGCCCTTATTTTAGCGCTTACTTATTTCAATAGATATGTGTCCTTCAATTAATAAAATAGAAAAGAATTTATTTGTTAAACTAAAAGAAAAATCTAAGTTAAACAAAGTACATATATCGATAGCAATAAGTGGATTATGGATTATACAGAATAAAGAGGATTTCATTTGGTTACAATCTCTTAAGGAAGATGATTTTATTATTACATGGGTAAATCATAGTTTTACACATAGATATTATAAAGACGTAGATATGCAGAACAATTTCTTACTCTTATCAGATACAGTTGTTCAATCTGAAATTTTAGATATAGAAAGAATTCTAATTGAGCATGGAGAAGTACCTTCAATATTTTTTAGATTCCCTGGATTAATTTCGGATGAAAAATTTGTTGAAGTATTAAAAAAATATGGTTTAGTACAATTAGGTGCACGTGCTTGGATTTCTAAAATGAAAAAAGATGAAAATATAGAAAAAGGTGATATTATTCTAATTCACGGTAATGGTAACGAAGAAAGAAAAGCTCTAGAGGAACTTTACAAATTTATTAAGGATACTAATTTAAAGTTTTTAAATTTAGAAGATGAAATAAAATATGAATAATAGAACCTACATACTAAATACAGGCTCTGAAACAGAGCATAGATTGAGTATATTAGAAAAAATTTATGGGGAATATACGACTAAATTATTTCAAGAGATAAATTTTCAAAAAGGAATGAAAGTAGCTGTAATAGGTTGTGGTTCTGGTTCAGGTATAGAGCAAATATATAAAAAAATAGGAAAGGATGGTCGTATATTATGTGTAGATATTAGTCCTGAGCAAACCTCCTTAACAAAAAATATATTAGAGTCTAAAGGAATTAATAATGTGGACTATGTAGTAGCGGATATAGAAGAGTATATTGGTAATAGTGATTATGATGTAGTGTATTGTAGGTTTGTGCTTATACATCTGCATAATCCAATTATAGCGTTAAAAAACATGTTAAGTTTTATAAAAGAAAAAAGCACTATCGCTTGTGAAGAGCATAGTTATGAGGATATTTTTAATTACCCCACTTCAAATGCAATTGATAAATACAAAACACTATTAAAGAAAATCAGCAATATATTGAAGTTAGATTATGCTTTTGGTAAAAAATTATATTATGAAATGAATTTATTGGATATTGATATTTCATATGTCAAAAAGTGTGTGCCTTTATGCAATTCCTATGATCAAAAAACATTGTTATTACTGTCTTTGATAGAAGAGAAGAATCACTTTATTAGCCAAAATTTATTAAGAGAGGGAGAAATAGAGGGAATGATTCAAGAAATGAAAACAATTGCAAAGAAAAAAGAAATAATACAAAGTCCAGGAAGTGTTTTTCAATGTATAGGAAAAAAGAAATCAAATCATTAGCTTAGAATTCTTTCTAACTGAATTTTAGGAATTCTTCCTTTCCTAAGTATTTTATATTTTTCATTATTAGTAAATTCAATAATGGTTGAAGCAGTTAAACAATTATCACTTAATTCTTTATTGTCTTTGATAATGAAATTTACTTTATTTTGAAACTCTTTAATAATTTCATCTAAAGAGTTAATATTTTTTTGATTAGAAATATTTGCACTTGTTGCAATAATTGGTTTATTTATAGATTGGCAAATAGATTGTATTAATTTGTTTTTTGGAACTCTAATAGCAATTTTTTGATTATTCTTTAAAAGATTAGGAAGATTTTTATGAGTATTTTTAATCCTAGATACTAAGGTTAGAGCCCCTGGCCAGAATTTATTTGCTAGACTTAATTCTTTCTTATAAAAATTAGCATATAAGCTAGCCATTTTTGTATTGGACATAAACATGGGCAAGGTTTTATCTAGAGGTCTATGTTTTAGTGTATAAATTTTTTGTATTGCTTCTATATTTGTTGCATCGCATGATAGTGCATAAATTGTATCAGTAGGAATGCAAATAATCTTGCCTTGATTGAACGCGCTATATATTTCTTCTAGATTATCTTGTGAAAGTATTACTGATTTATTCTTCATAAAATTTATGAGTACACCACGACAGTAGCAATTATGATAACCCAAACTAAAGTAAATGGTAAGAACACTTTCCATCCCAATCTCATTAACTGGTCATACCTAAATCTTGGAATTGAAGCTCTAACCCATATAAAAATAAAGAGACAGAACATGACCTTCAATATAAACCAAATAAAGCCAGGAATAAAATTCAAAAACTCTAATTTAAAAGGAGGTAACCATCCTCCCATAAATAATAAAACTGCAAATGAGCTCATTAATATCATATTTGCATACTCTCCTAGAAAAAATAATGCAAATGGCATTGATGAATACTCTACATTATATCCAGCAACTAATTCTGATTCTGCTTCAGGTAAATCAAAAGGATGCCTATTTGTTTCAGCTAATATGGAAATAAAAAATACTATAAACATAGGAA
>NZ_RXFM01000125.1 GCF_003953955.1 Candidatus Aquarickettsia rohweri
GTATAAAACCATTTGCAGTTGGCAGAAAAAATTGGATGTTCTGTGCAACAACTAAGGGTGCTAAAGCTAGTGCAAATATTTATAGTATTATTGAAACTTGCAAAGTAAATAAGATTAATCCTTATGATTATTTAAAATATTTGCTGAATCATATTCATGATTATTCTGATCCAAAAGAGTTAGTAAATTTACTTCCATATAATATTGATAAAAAAATATCATCAAATTAAATTTTTTTTAGAATTATCAAAAAACTTAAGAAACCCAAAGAAAGGCGTATAATACTTGTCAAGATGGGGATATTTTAGCGTTTACGTCACGAAGGAGGAATGTAATTCCGACTGTGGTGATCCAGAATTGTTGTCGCATATACATTTGTTGATAGCTTCCCTGGATTGCCACGGATGCTTGAGGAGCATCCTCGCAATGACTATATTTTTAACTAAGTGCACCTATACAATAGCTTTTTTGCCTCTTGCAACTTAATTTTCAACTCCAGCTTTGGTTAATGATAATAATAAATGGAAAGATTAGGATAAATAATTATTTACATATGATTTTATAGTAAATTTTTGCTTATTCAAGTCTTGAACAAAAAATTCTAATTTATTTTTCTTTGCAAAATTAATAGCTTCTTCTTTATTTTTAAACTGTAATTTAACTTCACTAGGGTACATATTAGTGCTACCTGTCCAACCCATAATTTGCTCTTGAAACCTATAATCATTTGATAAGAATTCTATAGTCCAATGATTAGTATTTGCTTTGCCTGATTGTGTGGGATTTTTATATTCTTTAAATATTTTGACAATCATTTGTTTTATAAAATTGAAATTCAAGTTATCTTAACTATATAGTATATAATTAATTAACTTATTCAAGTAATGAGCAATAATATATCTAAATTAACGTTTGAGCAATCCATGCAAAGGCTGGAAGAAATTATTAATGATCTAGAAAGTGGCAACGTAGAACTAGAAAACGCTATAAATCTTTATTCTGAAGGAATTAAATTACAACAACATTGTAAAGATAAGTTAGAAAATGCCAAATTAAAGATAACTAAGATAATAAAAAATAAAGATAAAATTGAAACTGAAAACATTGAGATTGGTTAAAATGTTAACTAAAAATTAACTTAAAAATTCTTGTTTTAATTAATTTAATCACTATATGTTTAATTAATGTATATAAGCAGAGTAAATAAATGCAAAATAATTTTAATAATGAAATCCCTAATAATCCTCTAAAAGAAGCTTTGCTTTCATGTAAAGTGATGATTAAATTTGTGCTGTTATTTGGATGTTTGATTAATTTATTAATGCTTTCAACACCTCTATTTTCCATGCAGGTATTGGATAGAGTTTTAGGTAGTCAAAATACAAATACACTTTTAATGCTAACCCTCGTGATAATATTAGCATTATCATTATTAGGTATTATACAAGCTGCTAGAGCTTTCGCGATGAATAAAATGGGAAGTTGGCTAGAAAATAAATTATCTGAAACTGTATTCTCAAATTCAATTAAGTTGTCCTTAGAATCAAAAGCCATGGCAAATAGCCAACAACTAAGAGACTTGCAAACTGTAAAAACATTTTTAACGAGTCCTGGCTTAATATCTATTATGGATATGCCATGGGCAATAATCTTTATTATCGTATTATTTATTTTACACACATCAATAGGATTTTTAGCATTAATTGCAGGCACAGTTCTTATAGTTTTTGGAATTATAGCTGATAGATCAACCAAACCTTTAATTGAAATGAATAATGAAAATTTTATAAAAAGCATGAGGCAAGTAGATCAATCAACTAGGAATGCTGAAGTTATTGAAGTGATGGGAATGAAAGATAATATTATATCATCTTGGCAAAAAATGAACCAAGAAGTCCAAAAGACACAAAATTTAGTCACTAAGAGGCAAGCAATTTTCATGGAGATTACCAAATTTTTCAGATTGGTAATTCAGATTTCAGTAACAGCTTTAGGCGCATATTTAGTGATTCAAGGTCAAATAACTTCTGGTACAATAATTGCAAGTTCCTCATTAGTAGGTAGGGCTCTTGCGCCATTTGAAGCAGCTATTAATTCATGGAAAGGTTTTGTTACTTGTCGTAAATCATATGAAAGGCTGACTAAATCATTCACCAGATATAAAAATGATAGTGATAAAATGTCATTACCTCACCCAGAAGGAGAAATTGATGTAGAAAATGTATATTTTGCACCACCAGGGATACCTAAACATATATTAAAGGGAATAAATTTTTCATTAAAGAAGGGAGAAGTCCTTGCTATTATTGGACCTAGTGCTTCAGGCAAAACAACACTTGCAAAACTTCTTGTTGGGATTGCTAATCCTAGTATTGGGACAGTGAGGATTGATGGTGCAAGTTTGAAAGATTGGAAAAAAGAAGAACTTGGCCCACATGTTGGTTATTTGCCACAAGATGTTGAATTGTTTTCAGGTACTGTTAAAGAAAACATAGCAAGAATGCATAGTGATACTCATTATGAAGATGTTGTAGTAGCTGCACAACTTGCTGGAGTGCATGATATGATATTACAATTGCCACAGGGTTATGATTCAAGCGTTGGTCTTGATGGATCTATGTTATCTGGTGGTCAAAAGCAGAGAATAGGCCTAGCTAGAACTTTTTATGG
>NZ_RXFM01000126.1 GCF_003953955.1 Candidatus Aquarickettsia rohweri
CCATATAATATTGATAAAAAAATATCATCAAATTAAATTTTTTTTAGAATTATCAAAAAACTTAAGAAACCCAAAGAAAGGCGGATAATACTTGTCAAGATGGGGATATTTTAGCGTTTACTGTATAACACTATACCTTAAATTTGAAAAATGCTTTTTTATTAACTTTTCAATATCAGATATATATTTAATTCTAGGAGTTACAATAAGAACAATTCCACCTCTACTACTTTCTCTATGAATTGCTTGTTTTAAAATTTCTAGAGAAAAAGGTAGGATATAAGTTTTGATTGGTTTCCTGTTAAGTGGTGGGGTACTGATAATACTTAAATCCCTTATTCCAACTAAAGACATCTGCAATGTCCTAGGGATAGGAGTTGCAGAAAGAGTTAACATATGTACATTCTTTTTTAACTGCTTCAATTTTTCTTTTTGAGCAACACCAAAATTCTGCTCCTCATCAACAATTACAAGTCCTAAATTTTTAAAATAAATATTATCAGCAAGTAAAGCATGCGTGCCTATAATTATATCAATCTCTCCATTTTTTAACTCTTTTTTAATTTTTTCTTTTTGACTTTTAGTATTTTTACTAGAAATAAATTTTATATTTATATCAAATCCAGCAAATCTTGTGCAAAATGTTCTATTGTGTTGTTCTACTAAAAGCGTGGTAGGGGCAAGAATCGCAACCTGAGAAGGTGTATCGCCTTTTACAGTTATAAAAGCAGCTCGCATTGCAATTTCAGTTTTTCCAAATCCTACATCTCCACATATTAATCTATCTGTAACACCACCAGAACCTAAATCTTGTATTATATCTTCAATTGCAGATAATTGATCATTAGTTTCAATATATTCAAAAGAGTTACAAAATTTTTCATAACTTGAATAAATAGGATGTAATTCAATACCTTTTTTAATCTTTATTTCAGCAGCAATTGCAATTAATTTTTTAGCAATTTTTGCAATTTTATTTTTTGCTTTAGTTCTTCTAGTACTCCAAGAACTTTTTCCTAATTGATCTAGATTACTATTTTCACTATCACCCCCATATTTTGTTATCAAATCAAAATCTTCAATTGGAATAAAAAGTTTATCATTATTTAAATATGTAATTTTTATAAAATCCTTCAGAGTATTGCTTGTTTTTATTTCCTGAATACCTTCATATTTTCCTATGCCAAATTTCTTATGTACAACTAATTCTCCTGAATACAACCTATGAGAATTTTGCGTAAACTTTTTTATGTTTTTTTTTCTAGAATTACTAATAGTTAAGCTTTTACCAAAAATATCTTTTTCTGATATAAAAATAAAATTTTTACTTATAAATCCTGTTTCAAGAGCTAACTTAGATATGAAAAATTTATTATTGCTTTTAATTGCTTCATCTATATTAGAAATTATATCAATTTTGTAATCATTTTGAGTAAAATACTTCTTTATGCGCTCTTGTTTTGCTTTACTTGTGAAAAATATTATAACTTTTTTAGAATTAAAATTGCTATTAGCTTGAGATAAAAAATTTTTTAAATTATCTAATTCAGATATTTTATTTAGTTTTGCTGTATAATATAAATTATCAATTTGCTTAAATTCATCTTCATTATAATTATGAAATTTGGTTAAAATGAAATTTGATAATGAAGAAATTTTTTTACTAATATTTACAGGTGGCAAATATATTTTGGAAGGTGAAATCAAATCATTATATGCATCATCATATTCATTATTATTATTTTTATATTTTTTATTAATTGATTTCCAATATTCATCTAAATTAACTTCAAAATCACTTTCTCTAACTATTACTTTAATGTTATTAAGGTAATCAAAAATACTATTAGGATTTTGATAATATATTGATTTTAGATGAAACGTTTTTTCTTTTAATTTTTTTTCTCCTAAGTTTTTTAAACTTTTTAATAATTGAAAATTTTTAGATTCTTCATCTATAAAAATCTCATGTGCTGGAGGAATATTAATTGACTGGATTTTATAATGACTTATTTGAGTATTTATATCAAACTTCTTAATATTTTCTAAAATATTATCAATAAAGTTTAGTCTAATTCCAAAATCACTACCAAAAATCATTATATCTATAATACTTCCTCGCACAGAAAATTCACCAAATTCCTCTACTATATCAACCCTTGTATAGCCTATATTTGTGTAAACGCTAAAATATCCCCATCTTGACAAGTATTATCCGCCTTTCTTTGGGTTTCTTAAGTTTTTTGATAATTCTAAAAAAAATTTAATTTGATGATATTTTTTTATCAATATTATATGGAAGTAAATTTACTAACTCTTTTGGATCAGAATAATCATGAATATGATTCAGCAAATATTTTAAATAATCATAAGGATTAATCTTATTTACTTTGCAAGTTTCAATAATACTATAAATATTTGCACTAGCTTTAGCACCCTTAGTTGTTGCACAGAACATCCAATTTTTTCTGCCAACTGCAAATGGTTTTATACTACGCTCCGAATCATTATTATCAATACGCAGTCTTCCATCTAAAAG
>NZ_RXFM01000127.1 GCF_003953955.1 Candidatus Aquarickettsia rohweri
GACTGATTTCTAGTGGTAAATGACTCGTACGATTAGTTTTTTGCACGTTCTCCCCAAAATTTGACTATTTTAGCACCATAAATGGTGCTAAAATAGTCAAATTTTGGGGAGAACGTGCAAAAAACTAATCGTACGAGTCATTTACCACTAGAAATCAGTCCTAAAGTACGTAATTTCTACGAAATTGTGGTCTAAAAGGGGCCTCATCTGGGCCCATTTAAGGCCCATGGCGCAGTCAAATTACTTTGGCTTTAACATTTCCCTAAAGTGGCCTACGGCCACTTGCCCACTGGCCTTGGATTGGCCCCTGGAATGACGAGGCCACTGGCCAATGGCCGGGCGCCCATTTTCAGGCAGGGACTACTTCCTGGATTTCGTAACGAATTGCTGCTTTGCAGCAATTTCGTTACGAAATCCAGGAAGTAGTCCCATGCCGTACTTAGTGTAGTGCATGTGGCCACATGCTCTAGGCCACTGGCCTTTGGCCAGTGGCCGTGGTGAGTACGGCCTGGCCCAATGGGCCTTTGGCCCATTAGGCCAGGCCTTACGAACCCTGTATTGAACTATATGAGGCCTGGCCGAACCCTAAAATAAAACTAAAAGTACGGCATGATGGGCCTTTGGCCCATCATGCCGGGCTGCCCAAAGGGCAGCCCTCTATAGTCCAGTGGGGGAATTTCCAAGGAGCGTAGCGACTGGAAATTCCCCGCCTGTCAAGACCAGACTGGCCTTCGGCCAGTCCCGTACTAAAGTAACCGGTCTATAGAGGACTACTGGCCGTAGGCCAGTAGTCCGGCATAGGCTAGTGGCCTGAAAGGCCACTAGCCTATGCTCTAGGATGGCCTACGGCCATCCGTAGTGAGGGGTCAATGGGCCAAAGGCCCATTGCCCCGAACCTAGGAGTGGCCAAAGGCCACTCCTTTAGGATAAAACATAGTACGGCCCGTAACAAGTTGCCTTATAACGGAGTCTTTGAGCAGTCTGGAGCCCCTTGAAGGGGCTCCAGACTGCTCAAAGACTCCTAGAGCATGACCCAACTGGCCAAAGGCCAGTTGGGTCATGCCGGTCTAGTGGCCAAAGGCCACTAGACCTGGCTAAGGTAGAATAAAGTAAAAGATGTAAAGGTAGTGAAGCAAACGAGGTGAAGCCGAGTGCCGCAAGAAGTACTGGATACATGTGCGAGGTCTCAGCTCGAAGAGCTGGGGCCGTACGAAATTGGAGAATCCCAGTAAACTCATAGTAAAATGCCATAATACTCCTGGGGCCAATGGCAGTCAAAATATAGACGGACCAGTGGCCCTGTCCACTGGTCCTATGAAGTGGCCACTGGTCTATTTATAAGCAGGTCAGTCAAATTAATAACAACCCAGTCCAAATAAATACCAGGCCTCAACTCAAATAAGAAGCGCGCCCATCAATTAAAGGGCCAACCAGTGCTCAACCTGAGCAGTCAAAATCAGCGGTTGAGTCTAGACATAGAGCAGTCTGAAATGCTGGTCTTACAACTTCGTGAAAAGCATCTCAAGTCACTTTACTTAGTCCTACATAGTGACCAGTCTACTGAAATACCAAGTCGACCAACTTCGTGAATTCAAGTCAAGTCACATCAAGTGGACCATCTCAGCTCTCCTTTTAGATGAGGATGGGCCACTAATTGAAGTCGTCCTCATTTTATAAGCTTATTTGTATGAGATGTGTACAGAAATCATTGGTGCTTAGTTCTAATTTGGTAGGAATATCCTTAGATAGCATATTATCAACAAAGAAGACCTCATTTTCACTAGCTTTCCATGTTAATTCTTTCACTAGGGCTCATGTATCTAAATTAATTGGCCAGAGATTATTCTTCAAGACCTTATCAGCTCATCCTCTTGCTCTATTCGGTCTTAGCTTAATGTGGATCATCTCGGTATGTAGCTTGTATCTTAAGCTAAGGATTAGACAAGCGTCGACAGCAATTGCTTGTATATGTGCAAAGAGCTGTATTATGATCTTTGGGTGGTGCATATTGTTAGTTAGTGTGGTATCTGTGAAAAGAATAAAGTCTGCTGGTATAAAGTGTTTACTTATGATGTGTATGGCTACTGTAGCAACAATAATTTAGTTGGGAAATCCTCTCCTTCCTGAAAGGAAGGATTTTCCCTTATAACTCTTACTTATTTCTACTTAACTCTTACTAATTCTTACTCTTACTTACTTTTTACTTTTCCCGACCAATGCTTCGCATTGGCCCCTACAGATGTGGATTGGAAGTGGCCCATGGGCCACTGGAATGACGAGTAAAATAGCTACGAAATTGCACGATTTATTGGCCTATCAGACTGATTTCTAGTGGTAAATGACTCGTACGATTAGTTTTTTGCACGTTCTCCCCAAAATTTGACTATTTTAGCACCATAAATGGTGCTAAAATAGTCAAATTTTGGGGAGAACGTGCAAAAAACTAATCGTACGAGTCATTTAC
>NZ_RXFM01000128.1 GCF_003953955.1 Candidatus Aquarickettsia rohweri
AATGAGGCATTAAATTTCATGGAAGAACTACTTGAATTAGAACTAAAAATAAAAAATTCTAAAGTTATTAATAATAATCTTATACTAAATCAATATTTCATTCAAAAAATACACATATAATATGTTTCAATTTTTAGCAGAATTTTTAGTAAAATATTTTTCATTTTTTAATATTTTCAAGTACATAACTTTTAGAAGTTGTGCTGCATTATTTACCTCATTTTTTATTATGTTAATTTATGGTAATAGATTTATACAGTATTTATCCTCATTTCAAAAAAATGGACAACCAATCAGAAATGATGGAGCAGAAAACCATTTTTTAACAAAAAAAGGAACTCCTTGCATGGGAGGAGTTTTAATTATAATTTCTATTATAATTTCTATTATTTTTTGGGCAAACTTAAAAAATGCATATATACTTTTGCTAAGCTTTGTATTAGTATCTTTTGGATTTTTAGGTGGGATTGATGATTATAATAAATTAAAACTTAACAGTTCCAAGGGAATTTCTGCAAAATTAAAATTTACTCTCCAATTTTTATTAAGCGCATTATCTGTTTTAATAATTAGCTACATTAGCACCAATAATCATTCAACAACTTTAGTGTTTCCATTTTTTAAAAATTTAGTAATTGATTTAGGATATTTTTATTTTATATTTGGTGTTTGTGTAATCACTGGTTCATCAAATGCAGTAAATCTAACAGATGGATTAGATGGGTTAGCTATTGGACCTATTATAATATCATCAGCATTCTTTGCAATAATATCATATTTAGTTGGCAATGTAGTTTTTTCTAATTATCTAAAATTAGTGTATGTGCAAAATTCAGGTGAAATATCTGTATTCTGCTCTGCAATGATAGGAGCCGGACTCGGATTCTTATGGTATAATGCACCTCCAGCAAAAGTGTTCATGGGTGATACTGGAAGTTTAGCACTTGGAGCTGTAATTGGTACTATAAGTGTAATAACTAAAAACGAAATAATTTTATTTATAACTGGTTTTGTATTTGCATTTGAAGCTATATCTGTAATACTACAAGTTAGCTCTTATAAATTACGAGGCAAAAGAATATTTAAAATGGCACCTATTCATCATCATTTTGAAAAAATAGGATGGTCGGAACCAACTATAGTTATTAGGTTTTGGATTTTAGCTATAATTTTTGCTTTAATTGGACTTTTTAGCTTAAAAATTAGGTAATCAATATGCATAACATTATTAAAACTATAAATCCTACTACAGAAGAAATAATAAAAGAGTATGAGTACTATAACATTAGCCAAGTTATAAATATTATAGACTCAGTTGCTCTAGAACAAGATAAATGGAAAAAGCAAAATTTAAAATTACGTATTAATTCTATCAAAAAATTATCACAAGCTTTAAATGAAAACAAACAAGATTTAGCCACATGCATAACAAATGAGATGGGAAAGCCAATTTCTCAATCAATTTCTGAAATTGAAAAATGTATTATACTTTGTGAATATTATATAAATAACTCAGAAAAATTTTTAAAACCTTCCATAATCAGCAACGAATTTCCTAAAAGCTACTATACATACACATCATCAGGTATTATATTTGGAATAATGCCATGGAATTTTCCAGTTTGGCAAGTCATGAGATTTGCTATACCAAATTTAATAATAGGAAATGCTATTTTGTTAAAACATTCACCTAATACCACAGCAATGTCCTTAAAGCTTGAACAACTTTTTAACAATGCATTACCTAAAAATTTATTTAAAAGCTTACTTATAGAAGTAAATATGGCTGAAAGCGTGATAAAAGACAGTAAAATTTCTGGAGTAACAATAACTGGTAGTAAAAAAGCAGGAGCAAATGTCGCAATGTTATCAGGAGCTAATATTAAAAAATGTGTATTAGAACTGGGAGGCAATGATCCTTATATTATATTAGAAGATGCAGATATTGATTTAGCAGTTAGAGAATGTGTTAATTCTAGACTTCTTAATACTGGTCAAGTCTGCATTGCAGCCAAAAGAATTATTATTTGTAAATTACTTAAAAGTGAATTTGAAAAAAAGTTAATTGAATGTGTAAAAAAATTCCAATATTCAAATCCTACTTTACCTAATTCAAAGTTAGGGCCTATAGCAAGAAAAGATTTAAAAAAATCTATATCTAACCAAGTAGAAAATAGTTTAAAAAATGGGTCTAAATGTATGTAAACGCTAAAATATCCCCATCTTGACAAGTATTATCCGCCTTTCTTTGGGTTTCTTAAGTTTTTTGATAATTCTAAAAAAAATTTAATTTGATGATATTTTTTTATCAATATTATATGGAAG
>NZ_RXFM01000013.1 GCF_003953955.1 Candidatus Aquarickettsia rohweri
TCCATATAATATTGATAAAAAAATATCATCAAATTAAATTTTTTTTAGAATTATCAAAAAACTTAAGAAACCCAAAGAAAGGCGGATAATACTTGTCAAGATGGGGATATTTTAGCGTTTACCTTCCTCTTGATCTTCTTCTTTGTCATTTTTTTCATCATCAAATATATTAGTAAAAATGTTTTTTAACTTGTTTTGACGTATAAGTGGTAATAATGAAACATCTTTTTGTAGTGATGAAGCAATTTCTTTTTTTACTTTTTCTATGATTTTTAAAATTCCTCTTTGCTGAGTCCAATAAAAATATGTGCTCAACATTAAAAATAATTGATACCCAATAAATATTGTTGTTCCTACACCTGATATAAAGTATGATGCTTTGTCAGAACTACTTTTTTCATTTTCAGAATTTTTATTATTATTGTCTTCTTTTTTATTTTTGTTATTTTCTTCAATAATTTTTTTATTAAGCTTTGCCGAAATAGTATAATAGTATGTATATATAATTAGCTATTTGTTTACTTTTAGAGTATTGAAATAGTGTATTAAATTGTAAAGTATTTAAATCTGTTTGTGAATCTGCAGTAGTATGTATAGTAGTACTTATTTTTTTAACAAGACTGCTATTATTATATTCATATATATTTCCATTTTCAATAGAACTTATTCCATTTGTGTTTGATAATAAAACATCATCATTAGATGGTTTTTCTATAAAAGACGCAATCTTGTTTTTTGATTCTACTAAACGGTCATCAACTTTTTCAGCACCTTGAGCTGAAGATAAATAACTTTTTAGATTGTAAATTAAATTATACTGATTATCTGAGATTTCTGCATCGTTATCAATTAAATTAGCTGCTTTATTTAAAGTGTTAGCTAATTCATTTCCTAAATAATTTTTTATTATATTATCCACTACTCCTTGATCTAAATCTTGGTTATTGCTTAATATTACTTCTCCCCAGTATGGTATTTGTGGATAATTATTATTGTTAGCATAATCATAATTATTTTGATTATATCTATAAAAATTATCTATATAGCCTTGAAATTGTTCTTGTGAATAAATTTCTATCCAAAATTCATTATTTAATAAATGGTTAAAAACATCTAATCTAATATATTCATTATTTTGAAATAATTGAGTTGCATAGTCAGTGTTATTTCCTTCAGCTAAATATTGAAGAAAATCAACTATTTCAGTGCTTTTTAGACTTTCTATATATGAATTATCATCAATTAATTCTTTATATTTCTGTTTTTTTAATAATTGTTGAGTTTCATATGAACTGCTGTTTATATAGTTAATATCTAAGTAATAAATATTATAATCATTAAAATATTTAACCTTCTCTTCACTAAATAATGAACTTATTTTTTCTTTATTTTTTAAAAGAATAGATTGATATAAGTATAGCTCATTTTTTAATCGTTCTTTTTCACTTTCTAATTTTGTAATTTCAATAGTTAATTTTTTACTTTGTTCTTCTTCTTCTTTAGTTGGAGTGCTAAAAAGTCCTGGTTGTAATTTTTTGTTGAAAGATTCTTTATTTTTTTTTGCTTTTCTTAATTCATTTAACATTCCCTCTATAGCATTATAATAACTTATGTAGTCTTCTTTTAGGTTATTAGAAATATTGGTACTATTTGTTATAGTAATATGATCATTTTTATATCCGTGCTTATTTGTATCATAGAGAGATTTTATATAGGATGATATTTGATTATTATAATCATTGCCATCATTATCCCTTATAATAAAATTAGTGAAACTAGAATTTAATGTGTTATCTTTAAATCTATCATTACTATCAGATGAACTATCATTATCGCTTTTTTTAATGCTACTTTTTTTTGATTTTGTTACATCATTGCTATCATTGCTAGTATTTAGTTTTTTATTATTAGAGCTATAATGATCTTTCATATTTAATCCTAACATTTATACTACCTATAAGTGTATATATTTTAATAATAATTTCTAGTTAATTCTAATATAAAAAAGCTTTGCTTGATTTTTTCACCAATTAGTTATATTTAATTATAATGAAATTATGGCGGGTATAGCTCAGTTGGTTAGAGCGCAAGTTTGTGGATCTTGAGGTCGCGGATTCAAATTCCGTTACTCGCCCCATCAAATGGTTGATATGGTATTGAAAAAATTTAATAATCTTGCTGTAATTAATTCAATAGGAAGAATTTGTAAGGAAGATGTTAAATATAATTTTATCGAAGATAAATTTAGAATTATAAACTCTAAGGCTTTTAGGAGACTGGAATATAAAACTCAAGTTTTTATAAATTATACTGGAGATCATTATAGAACAAGGCTTACTCATTCTCTTGAAGTTAGTCAAATAGCTGTTTATATAGCTAAAGAATTAGGCTTAAATTGTGAACTTGCTGAAGTTATTGCCTTGTCTCATGATATTGGACATCCTCCATTTGGTCATGCAGGAGAAGAATCTTTGAATGAAGCAGCTGTTGAATATGGTGGTTTTGACCATAATATTCATGCGATTAAAATTATTTCTATGCTTGAAAAGTATTCATCAAAATATAATGGATTGAATTTAACAATTGACACAATAGATGGAATTTTAAAGCATAATGGGCCAATAACTAATAAAGATAAAATTAATAAATTAAACCAAATTTTAAATAATTACCCTATACAATACAGTAATAATGCGTCATTAGAATCTCAAATTGCTTCAATTGCAGATGATATAGCTTATACAAAGCATGATCTTGATGATGGAATTAGAGCAAAATTTATAAATTTAGAAGAGTTAAAAGGTTTAAAAATTTTTAAAACTAAAGATTTTCAAGTTATTGAAAATGGTAATTATGATAAAGAAATTAATATAAATCAATTCTTAATAAATTTAAGCAGTTTTTTGATTAATGATTTGATTCAACAGACTATTAAAAATGTTAATATCAATAATATTGATAATATAGAAGATATATATGACTTTGGTGGATTTTTTATAGAGTTTTCTAAGGATACAAAAGAAAATTTTATAGAATTAAAAAAATTTTTATTTGATAATGTATATAAGAATTATTTAGTAAACAGGACTACTCATAAGACAAAAATAATCATAAAAGATTTATTCAATCATTTCATGAATAATCCTAAAACATTACCAAAATCATGGCAGACTTCTGATATTTTTATTTATAAAAAATCATTATCAGAAAAAGTGATTAATTACATTGCTGGAATGACAGATAGATATGCTGTAGAAGAGCATAAAAAGATATTTGATTTGTATCATTATTAATTCCTTACAAAATTAATAATTTATGATATATTTTATAAAATTTTAGAAACCTAGATAGCATCATGATTGTCGTAATTTCAAAAAACAAGAATAAAGTAATAGAAAAGAAAGAAATTAAGGCTAATGATCCAATACCAAAAGATACTATTTGGATAGATTTAATAAATCCAGAACCTAAGGAAGAAAAGTATATAGAAAAAATATTGAATATTGAAGCTCCAACAGAAGAAGAAATGGATAAATTTGAGGTTATTAGTCCATTTTATATGGAGAAAGATGCAGACTATATGACTGTCACTATTATGGATAAGGCGTGTGAGGATTATCCTGATAGTACAGCAATAACGTTTATCTTAACAAAAAAATATCTTATAACCACCAGATATGATAAGCCTAAGTCATTTGATTATATGAACTCTTGGATTATTAGGAATAAATCAAAAACTTTTACTCCTGAATATGTACTGACAACAATTATAGATTTTGTTGTTAATTGTTGTGCAGATATTTTAGAAGAAGTTGGAAACGAAATTGATAATTTATTAAAGGTTGTATTTGAAAAGCCTATTGATAAAAAAAAGAATTCTTCAGAGTTTTATAATGATATTATCAGAAGAATAGGGCATACTGGAACTATAATATCAAAAAATAGGGAAAGTTTGGTTAGCTTAAATAGGATGATAATTTATTTTTCTCAGATTGATGATGCAAAATATATGAATAAAAAAGATTCAAGATTAAGGATAAAGCATATTTCTAGAGAAGTTAGCTCTCTAAGTGAGTATGCAAATTTTTTATCTCAGAGAAATAATTTTTTATTGGATGCAACTCTTGGCATGATATCTGTAGAGCAAAACATTATCATAAAAGTATTTACAGTAGCAGCTGCAATATTTATGCCACCGACATTAATAGCAAGTATCTATGGTATGAATTTTAAGTTTATGCCAGAGATTGATTTGGAATTGGGATATCCCATAGCATTAATATTGATTATAATTTCAGCAATTATACCATACTTATATTTTAAGAGAAAAGGTTGGTTATAAATAAATATGGAAAGTACTTATAGTTGCTAAGCTAACCCTTACAGTTTTATGATTTTTTAAGTTAAATTTATTATAGAATAAACTCTTTATTACTTAGAACTTTTTGAATAAATTCCCATTTTTTTCAGTATACATTTCACGATCTTGTTTGTATCGTATTGCTAATTCTTTTTTTAATTTAACATATTCATTAGCTATTTTAGTATTAATTCTAAGAGTATCTCGAAATTTTATTCTTTCTTTCCATAAAGTGCTTTCATATGGTACTAAATGAAGATGATGTGTACGTAAGTTAGGAGATGGTTTGCAAAACCAATGCATTACCTCTTTTTTATATGGAAAATAATTGTATCCCTGTTGTATTAATAATTCTATTGCTGGTTTAGAATGTTCTAATGATTTAACACCAAACATTATATCAATAACTGGTTTAGCTGTTAGTCCAGGAACTGAAGTACTACCAATATGCTCTATACTTCCATATAACCATTGTACTATAGTATCCATTAACAAATCTTTCTCTTCTTTATATTTTAAAGGCCAATCTGGATTATATTTTGACAATATTATGGGTGCTTCCTTTTTTTGTAAATTAAATTTATCTACCATGTTTTGAATTTTAATCTCTTAGAATTATGTCAAAATAAAGGATATGCTAATAACTCCTTATAAAAGATTTTGATTTTATATTGTTTGTTATAAAGTCTCAAAGTTCTTATTAAATTTATAGTTTTTATTCTCTAAATTATTATGAAAATTTTTATTTTTTATATGTTTTTCATTATTAGGATATTTATTATATAACCCATTTTTAATTTCTAATTGTTTTAAGTGCGATATTGAATAAGAATAACCGATTAACATAGGTACAAATATCACCCATAAAGAATAATAACCTATATATTTGCTAAAATATATTAAACCAAATGATGTAACTAGAAAAGAAAAAGCTGTTGCAATTCCATATGATGTTGCAATAAGTCTAAAGCGCTTCATCACTGGAAAATAACTAAACCAAGTTGATAATTCCAATGTACCTGATAATGTTATCGCAGGAAAAAAGAAGAGTACTTGTAATAATAATATTATTAATAAATTGGATGTATTGGCAATGAGATACGGTGTAAATACTAATAAAATAGCAAATACACTTAAAAAGAATATGGTAATTTTTATTGGATGGAATTTTTTTGTTAGAAAAGCTACAACTCCTGATAGTATTATAGTTATGAAAGATACTTTTATATTATGTTCTATAATTTCTTCTGTACTTAAGCTAAAATTTTGCTTCATAATTTCGTTAAAATATACATATATTACATAAATTGAAGCTGGTATAATAATAATAGATGCCATGCAATAAACTAAGCTTTTAAAATTTATTTTGTCATTAGATTTATTAGTGTTTTTTAAAGTATTGATTTGTTTATTATTAATTTTACGCTGTAGCTTAATAAAATCAGGAGTTTCTCTTAATCTTATTCTTGCCATTAATCCTATTATAGCTATACCTGCACCAAATAAGAACGCTAATCTCCAATTAAGATTAACTGTAAGTGCAAAAAAAGCTATAATTAATGATAAAAATCCTCCTATTTGACTAAATAAGCCTATGATACCGCAAGCAAAGTGTTTTTTAGGAGATACCATAATTTCTGAAAGGTATAGTGAAGCTCCTATTACTTCTCCAAGAGATGAAAATCCTTGCGACATTCTACAGAGTATAATAATTATACTTGCTGTAATTCCAATTTCTTTATATGTTCCTGTAAAAGCTATTGTAATACATGAAATTGCCATTAAAGAGGTAGTTATCATAATTGTGGATTTTCTACCTATCTTATCTCCTATCCATCCTATTACAAAACCTCCGAAAGGTCTTAATATAAAAGTTGAACAAAAAGCGGCAGCTCCTAAAAGCTTAGCAATTAATGGATTAGATTGTGGAAAAAATAAGTCGTTTAAAAGTACAGACATGTGCACGTATAACATTAGGTCAAAATATTCTAAGAAAGTTCCAATAGAAAGTAGCCCAATTGCTTCTTTTTCCGAGCTTGATAAACTAATACTGTTAGTCATTATATTTAATCTACTTTTCATTTTGTTAAAAAAATAATGTAGAAAATAAATAAGCTAATTTCAATCATTAAATATATAATTTTCCTTTAATTAAAAAATTAATATAAAATTAAATTTTTACCTCTGTAGTAACAATGAATCTATTGCCATCAATATTATAATGTAGTTCTGCAAATGCTGCAGTCCATTTATTATTAGGAATATCTATATTAATTAAGCATTCAGAAATATTGTTACAGTGAAAGTTAATATTTTTAAATTTAAATTTATTATCACATAAGTTGTTAGTGAAAAAAGATAATATTTTTTTTAAAACTAGATTCATATATGAGTATGAAGTTATACATCTAAAATCTCTAGAATTATTATTTATTGAATACCATAATAAAACTTTTTCAGGTTTAATTGATGAAGTAATATTTATGCTATTTTGTTTAAACTCCCATTTTATATCTGGTAAAATTATGTTTTTAGCCTGAAATTTATAAAATGTAGAAATAGCATCATCTACTTTCTTTTGATTTCCAAGTGCATCAGAAATAGGGTTTCCTGAGAGATAATGCATTGAATTAGGTAAATACCTAATGTAATTTTGATTACCAGGAAGTTTATTAAAATAGAATTTAGATGAATCTGGGACAAAAAAATCATCACCACTTGAGTTTATAATATATTTTGGAATTGAAAGACGTGATTGATACTTCTTATCATATTCAGGGGATAAGTAACTAAATGGATCTTCAATTTTCATTAATTGTTTAAAGTTTTTAGAATGTATTTTATCTATAACTCCAGCATTTTTATAATCTCTTAAAGCTTCAGGACAACCATCTTTATATGATTGACATATGTGAGAAATAGTTTCAGGAACATTTAATATATCAATTACAATAGGGATAATTGCAGACACTCTTGAATCTTCTAATGCAGCTAACCAAATTGCCCAGCCTCTTTTAGAAGCACCTGCTAATATAAATTCTTGAATTTTAATATCATATTTTTTTAAAAATATATCATAAGAAGCATCTATAGCTTTAATGACCGATTTTGCCATAGGTAAATGGCCAGCTAGATAAGCATTTTTATAAGGATTATCCATTACTTTTAAATAGGTGCTAGCTAAAATTTGATCTTCTTTTTGTAATTTTTCATCTATTAATAGAAATTGATTGGGATTATTTCTTAGTTCTATAACTGGTAATTGTGTTTGTTTAGCTATTTCTGCAAAATTAACTTTTTCTTTAGTAAGCTCTTCTTTTCCATCTTTATTATTATACCCTGCATTTACATATAATAAAATTTTATTAAATTTAATATTTGATTTAGGTATATAAATGATTAGTTTATGTTTCCAAATTGTTTGGGTCATGCTATCGGTTTTATTGATAGGCCATTTTTGTGCAGTTAATAGATATACTAATATATCTAAATCGTTTGAATTACTTTTTTCAAGAAATTCATAATTATAAGCATCATCATCGTATTTAATAAAGTTAGTTAAAACTTCAGACAGATTTTTAGGCTCTACTATATTAAGATTATCGGAAAAAGATAACTGATAATAACCTATAAAAATTGTAAAAAAAATAGCTACTATTTTATATTTATTTAGCATCATACCAACTCTCTCCGTAAGAAATTTCAACATCAATGGGTATGGACAGTTTAAAAGCATTCATCATAGTATTTTTAATTTTAATGCAACTTTCTTCTACTATATTTTTAGGTATCTCAAATAAAAGTTCATCATGTATTTGTAAAATTAGAAAATCTTGAAGTTTAGAGCTTAAGCTTACCATAGCTTTTTTTATTATTTCTGATGCAGTTCCTTGAATAGGCGCATTAATTGCAGCTCTTTCTGCAAAATTTCTTAAATTATAATTCCTATCATTAATATTTTCAACATAGCATTTTCTTCCCATTAAGGTTTTTACATACCCATGCTTTTTTGCAAATTGAATCGTTGTATCCATATATTCTTTAATACCTGGATATTGTTTGAAGTATGACTCAATATAGCTAAAAGCTTCTTCTCTGCTTATTTGTAAACTATTTGCAAGTCCATAAGCACTTTGACCATATATAATACCAAAATTTATAGCTTTTGCTTTCCTTCTATATTCAGAATTTACTTCTTCAAGCGGTATATTGAAAATTTGACTTGCAGTAATACTATGAATGTCCTTTTTATTTTTAAATGCTTCTTTTAGGCTATTAATATTAGCAATATCTGCTAATATTCTAAGCTCAATTTGCGAATAATCACCAGAAACAATTAAGTGATTTTCTTTTGCAATAAATGCTTTTCTTATTTGATTACCGTCGTTTGTTCTGATTGGTATGTTTTGTAAATTAGGATCATGAGAAGATAATCTAGCAGTTGAAGTAGTAGTTAATGAAAATGTAGTATGAATTCTACCATCAGATTTATTTATTGCTTTTTGAAGTGCATTTATATAAGTGCTAATCAATTTTGAATAGTGCCTCCATTCTAAAATTTTTTCAGCAATTAATATTCCTGATGAAGCATGTTTCTCTAAAGTCTCTGCATCAGTTATATAACTTCCACTTTTTTTAGATTTTTTTCCACCTTCTAATTTTAATTTATCAAATAATATTTCTCCTATTTGTTTCGGGGAACCAATATTAAATTCTTCATCAGATAATTGATAAATCTCTTCTTGCACCAATTTCAGTTTTTTTTCAAATTTTATACCTAAGTTAACTAGTAAATCTTTATCAACCTTTATCCCTTTATTTTCAATTTTGACCAGCAATGAAAGCAGTGGGTTTTCAATAGCTTCATATATTTCAAATTTTCTTTCTTTTGCAAGTTGTGACTTTAAGGTTTCATGCAATAAATAAATGCAAAAAGCATCATAATTCTTATAGCTAATATTGTAATGCTCAATTAAATTTTCTAAGTTAATTTTTTGTTTTCCAGTATGTAAGACATATGAAAGTAAAGAAATATCGTCAAAAGATATAAATTTTATATCTAGATTATTGCAAATGTGTATTATTGATTTAGCATCAAAACATATTTTTTTGATTGATGTTGCTTCAAAAACATTTTTAAGTTTTTGGATGATATTGTTTAGAGAGTTATTATTTTTATCTTCAAATGATAGTAGGTTAAGTTGATTATCTAAATTTATTTTATAGAGATTATCTCCAAAATAACAGAAAAATACATTCTCATGAACATGGAAGCAGAATTTTCCAAATTTCTCAATATCTAATTGCAACTTACATAATTCATCTAAAGAAATTGATTTTGAATTTACAGTTTTGACATTGTTTGTAGAGTTATTTTTAGAATTAATTAATTTTTTTGTATTAAGTGATTTAAATTCATATTTATTAAGAAAATTAGAGAGTTTGTCTTCATCTATATTTGTGAATTTAAGTTCTTCTATATTAAAAGGGACTTTAACTTCATGATCTAAGGTAACAAGTTTTTTGGATAAAAATGCTTCTTTTTTTGAATCATTTAATAAAGCTTGTATTCTAACAGGTTCAACTTTTTCAATATTATCATATGCATTTTCAAGAGTGTTAAATTGTTTTAGCAGTTTAGCTGCAGTTTTTGGACCAACTTTTTTTACTCCAGGTATATTATCAGATGCATCTCCAACTAGTGAAAGATAATCAATCATTTGTGTATGCTTGATTCCATATTTTTCTAATACTATATCTGAGGTAATATGTTTTTTCTTAAGAGGGTCAAAAATTTCAACTTTATCTTGCATTAATTGAATTAGGTCCTTATCTGAGCTAATAATTCTAACTTTAAAATCATTTTTTAGTGCAAGAGTTGTGTATGTTGCGATAATATCATCGGCTTCGAAACCTGGAACTTCAATTGCTTTAATACCAAATGCTTCGATTGCTTCTCGTATTATTGGAAATTGTATTTTTAAATCTTCATCTGGCTCATCTCTATGGGCTTTATATTCAGGATATATATCATTTCTAAATGTGATTTTGCCACTATCTAATGCTATTGCAAGCATTTCGCAATCATTGTCTTCAATTAGTCTTGCAAGCATATTGATAAAACCATAAACAGCTCCAACAGGGATATCCTTAGAAGTTGTGAGTGGTGGTAAAGAATGGAAGGCTCTGAATACGAAGTTATATCCGTCTACAATGCATAATGACATGTTTAATTTATACCAATAATTTGCTTAACTTTACTTATATTTTTTTCTGCAATAGCTTTGGCTCTTATTATTCCATCTTTTATAATTTGTTCAAGATATTTTTTATCCTCAAGAATTTTTATTGCTTCTTTGTGTATAGGACAAATATTTTTTATTATAATATTAGCTAAATACTCTTTAAATTCAGAATTTTTAGAAGATTTAAAATTGTTAGTTGCTTCATTTGCATCAATTCCAGTAAAGCAAGAGTAGATATCAATAAGATTTGAAATTTCTGGTCTCTTTTCTGGATCATAGCTAATTCCTTCTATATCATCTGTTTTTGCTTTGCGTATTTTCTTTCTTATTAAATCTTCATCATCTGACATATTTATTCTAGAGAGATCAGAAGGGTCAGATTTGCTCATCTTGTTAGAAGCATCCTTTAAACTCATTATTCTTTTTGCTTTTGAATTTATTAAAACATCAGGAACTGTAAATACTTCGATATTTGCTTTTCTATTAAATGAAATTGCAATGTCTCTGGCAAGTTCTATGTGTTGTTTTTGATCTTCTCCAACAGGTACAATATTTGCGTTATAAAGCAATATATCTGCAGCCATAAGAACCGGATAAGAATAAAGTCCTAAATTTGCTGTTTCTTTGTTTTTTCCAGCTTTATCTTTAAATTGAGTCATCCTATTAAGCCATCCCATTTGTGTGAAACAACTTAATATCCAAGCTAGTTCTAAATGCTCTGATATTTTTGATTGTTGAAAAATTATTACTTTATCAGGGTCTAGCCCTGCTGCAATATAAAGTGCAATATTATACTTTATGTTTTGCTGAAGTTCCTCTGGATTGAAATCTGATGTGAGTGAGTGAAGATCAACTATACAAAATAGGCATTCATATTGATCTTGCATTGCAACCCAGTTTTTAATTGCTCCAAGATAGTTTCCAATTGTAATTTTGCCAGTTGGCTGTATGCCTGAGAAAACTCTTTTCTTAGTGTTCATCAAATATGTTTATTGTCCAAAAGTAAGGCTATGATACTATAATATCATAGCCATTACTAGGGAATATAGCTAATTCCTTATAATTTAATTGCAGTTTCGCTCGTTGCTTATGTGGGGTTACCACACTTAGCTCCTCTCTCAACACACTTCAATTAAAGTTATTTAGCTATAATTATATTGCACACATATCATCATATTGTATAAATGGTGTATCTAGAGTACAAAAATTATTTGATAATTCAATTGCCTCTTGCTGTTGAGGAGCTTCAGTATTAAGAATATAATTATATAGCAAATATTTTGATGCAATCATAAAAAACCAGTTATTGCCATTTTTTTTTCCATGTTATTCATATATAGGTTTTGATTATAATATCCAGGCATATTTATCTGCATAGGGCCAAGATCAGCATCTGGATCAGGTGGAGGTGAAGTTAGAATGTTATGTACATATGGAGCCATGTATACGCTGTGATCAGAAAAGTATGTTGTTAGTCCTGCAATTGATAAACCTATTGAAATTGAATCGTAAATTGTAGTTTTAGATTCTTGTTGCTCTGTCATTTACATTTACCTTAAAAAATATTTATATCTATTAGTTATACTTATGAAATATTACAATTACGTTAAGGTTTTTGTGAAAAACGTTAAGATTACGTTAAATTTTTATATTTGTTATTTACTATTGGTTTGCCACATTCGTTTTACTCATTCGCAATGACTAGATATAAATATTGATTGCCGCGCTTCACTGAGTTCGCTCGCAATGACTGTTGCTAAATTTGTCATCATGAGGGAGAGGACGTTTACACCTATCACCCACAGTCATCACGAGCCCCGCAAGGGGCGTGGTGATCCAGAATTGTTGCTTCAATTATGTTTGTTGATAATTTTTCTGGATTGCCACGAGCACAATGTGCTCTTGCAATTGACAACATAATACACAGTCATCACGAGAGAGAAATGTAATTCCGACTGTGGTGATCCAGTAATTATATATCCCATAATTTCAAGAGGGCGATTATAAATATTTTAGATATCAACTTCTATCTTAGTACCAACTATAACTATTATTTTTTGTACTCATGTATATACTTAAGTCTATATTATTATTATACGATTTTGCTGTTTGGTCACATATTCTCAGAAAATACAGCTTTATAAATCTATTATATGTTTATATAAGTTTTATTGGAGCATTTATTTCCTATATAAATTTAAGAAATTTATTATTAAATCATATTAAAATTATAAAACTTTATTTAATTTTTGCAAATTAATAAAATATATTGTATAAGTTATGGTTAAAATTTTTAATTAGAATTAAAAGTGGAGTCAAAAGTGCAAAAAATAAAAGAAAATGATTTTAAAATTGCTATAAGTAAAGGTTTAGATAGTTTCTCAGACATTAGTGTTAATCCAAATAAACATTATTCAATTATAATTAATGAAGATGGATTAGAAAGAGATGTTACACTTTTATCTTATTGTTCTGAAATAGCAAATTATGAATGTGTTAAAAAAATGTTAGATTTAGGTGCAGACCCAAATGAATTAGTTGATGGATATAGGCAAAAATATACTGCATTACATATGGTTATTTATGGAGCTAATGGTGTTATTAGTGCATTAGGAGAAAGAAAAAATATTATATCTATTTTAATTGAAAAAGGTGCTGATATACATTATAGAGGTAATGATATATATAGTTGGCCTCCCTTAGCTGTTGCAGATTGGAAGTTTTCGAAGGAAGCATTTGTTCTTGGAGAGCATCTGATTAGATATGGTGTAGATTGGAAGATTATCGGTTCTGCAGAGTCAAGCAAAGCTGCAGCTATAGATGGTCCATCTAATCCATCAGTAACTCCAATAAGATATTTATTATCAGGTTCAGAATCATTTAGATTGTTTGCATGTAAGGAAGCTTTAAAGGTATTATCAACCTCTAAATGTGAACTTAGTTCAAAATTAGCCGAATCTACTGTCACTTCACTTAAAAATGTAGCTGTATCATATAACGATGGTGAAATATTTGTAATGGGTGATAATGATTATAAATTTGATTGCAATTATCTTTTTGAGTTAACAGATATTAGTGATATTTTGAAATCTAAACTAGGGGTGTTAGATAATTTAACAAATGTTGAAGGTTTTGAGGTGCATGCAAAAATATTTGAAGATTGTCAAGTTATTGACGTATTGCAAAAATTTGATGTTGTGGAGAGCGATATTTCGCAAAGTGGCATTGATTAAAAATTAAATATCAAAGCAGAAATTGATGAAGGAGTAGTTGTAGATAATTTGCATGAAGAAAATGCAGAAATTATAAATGATACATTTTTTTCATCAATGACAAAATTTGTATGTCAGTATACTGGCTTTTTTTGTTAGATTAAAATTTATTACTTATAATATAAGGTTAAGGTTTAATTTCCTGCGGATGCTTTTTATGAATTCTAGCAATGTCAGTGTATAAAATTTATAATTCTTTATTGATATTTCTACTATTATAGCATATAAGTATAGCTTATCAGCATCAAGGGCTATTTATTTGGCATGCCTTTGAAGCGATTTAATAAAATTATTGGAGATAAAATGCCTAAAATGAAAACAAAATCGAGCGCTAAAAAGCGCTTTAAATTGACTGCAAGTGGAAAATTCAAGGCTCCACAAGCTAATAAACAGCATAATATGAGAAAGCGTAGTAAGCGCCAAATCAGAAATCAAAGAGGTACTGATGTATTGCCAAAGGTTGAGGCAAGAAGAATTCCTGCTTATATGCCATATGCTTAAATTTTAATTTGTGGAGATAAAAAATGTCAAGAGTTAAACGCGGAGTCACAACAAAAGCTCGTCATAAGAAAATTATTAAATTAGCTAAAGGCTATAGAGGCAGAGCGAAAAATTGCTTTAGGGTTGCAATACAAAGAGTTGAAAAAGGTTTGCAATATGCCTATAGGGATAGAAGAACTAAAAAGAGAGATTTTAGAGCATTATGGATTCAAAGGATCAATGCTGCCACAAGAGCTCATGGTTTAGCATATTCGCAATTTATTAAAGGAATAAAACTTGCTGGAATTACTTTAAATAGAAAGATGTTATCTGAGCTTGCTATACACAATGCAGATGCATTTAATCAAATATTAAATAAAGCTCAAGAAGCATTAAAGAAAGAAGCAGCAAAATCTGTTTAGTAGTTTTTATTATTAATATTTTTACATGTTAAAGGAACTGGACTCTATATATCAAGAATTTAAAAGTTCAATTAAGGTAGTTGAAAATGAAAATGAATTAAATGATATTAGGGTAAAGTTTCTTGGTAAAAATGGGAGTGTAACTAATGAAGCTAAAAAGATTGCTTTGGTTTCTCAGGATGAAAAGAAAGAATTTGGAGCTAAAGTAAATAAGCTAAAAGATTATATTCAAAAAGAAATACAAAAAGTAAAAAACTATATAGAAGAAAAAGTTCTTAATGAAAAACTTAAGAATGAGTCAATAGATGTAACTTTGCCTGGAAGAGGATATCAAAGAGGGAAAGTTCATCCCATATCTTATACGATTGATAAAATCAAAAATATATTTTATTCTATGGGATTTAAGCATATAGATGGTCCTGATATTGATAATGAATGGAATAATTTTACAGCACTTAATATACCTGAAAATCACCCTGCAAGGCAAATGCATGATACTTTTTATGTAGAAAAGAAATCTGAGGATAAAGACAATTTACTTTTAAGGACTCATACTTCTACAGTGCAAATAAGGTATATGCTTAAAAATAAACCACCTCTTAAAATTTTCTCAGTAGGAAAAGTTTATAGATCTGATTATGATGCAACTCACACTCCAATGTTTCATCAATTTGAATGCTTAGTTGTTGATGAAAAATCAAATGTAATGGATTTACAAGCATGTCTAAAATGTTTTTTAAGACTATTTTTTGATTCTGATCAAATACCTATGAGATTTAGATCTAGTTATTTTCCATTTACAGAGCCTTCTTTTGAAGTAGACGTAAAATGTGATAGAAGTAAAAAAGGAGAAATCCAAATAGGTAAAGGTGATGATTGGTTAGAAATACTTGGATGTGGAATGGTAAATCAAAAAGTTCTTGAGAATGTTGGTATTGATTCATCAAAATATCAAGGCTTTGCATTTGGAGTTGGTGTTGAAAGATTAGCAATGTTGAAGTATAATATTTCAGATTTAAGAAGCTTTTTTGAAGGAGATATTAGATGGCTCAATCACTATGGATTTTAAAATAAATGCATATTACCATACTTTTATTGATATTTTCGTATTTAATTGGAAGTATACCGTCGGGTTTAATTTTTAGTAAAATTTTAAATAAAGGTGATATTAGAAAATCTGGTTCAGGAAATATTGGTGCAACTAATGCATTAAGAGTAGGAGGCAAATTATTAGGATCACTCACATTAATGTTTGATTTGTTAAAAGGATTAATTGTTGTTATTGTTGCAAAATTATTAGGAATTGAATTTATTGGAATATATGGTTTTGCTTGTATTTTAGGTCATATTTTTCCTATATGGCTAAAATTTAGAGGTGGTAAAGGTGGTGCAACTGTATTTGGTGTGGTTTTAGGTATGCATGTAATTATAGGGGCTGTTATGATGTTATTATGGATTATTGTTTTTAGAGCTTCAAAAATTTCATCTCTTGCTTCTCTTAGTAGTATAACAATATCTATTATAGCTTTATCATTTGGAGAGCATTACATTGATTCTATATTTTTAATATTAAGTTTACTCTTGATTGTTTATAAGCATAAAGATAACATAATAAGACTTTATAATGGTGAGGAAAGTAAAATTTCTTTATAGTTGCTAATTTATAACTGAAAGATATGTCAATACGAGTTTTATCAACCAATACAATTAATAAAATTGCTGCAGGTGAAGTTATTGATAGACCATTATCGGTAATTAAAGAGCTAACTGAAAATTCAATTGATGCAGGTGCAACTGAAATAGTAATTGAGATTAGCAGAGGTGGGAGGAATTTTATTTCAGTAACTGATAATGGAAGAGGTATGAGTAAGAATGAGTTAAATCTTGCACTCGAGAGACATGCTACCTCAAAACTTATGGAGGAGGATATAACAAATATTCAATTTTTAGGTTTTAGAGGTGAGGCTTTACCTTCTATTGCATCAGTAAGTAAAGTTAATATTAAAAGTAGAGCAGCTGATTCTGAAGATGCATGGGAATTACAAATTTGTGGAGGAGGAGAATCAGAAATCAAACCAGTTTCTTGCAATATAGGTACTACAATTCAAATTACGGATTTATTTTTTACAACACCAACAAGATTAAAATTCTTGAAATCTGAAGCTAGTGAAACGAGTGCATCTATTGAATTGGTAAATAAGCTTGCTCTATCAAGAGAAAACATTAGTTTTAAATTAGTATCAAATGATAAAGTTATAATAGATACTCCACTTCAAGAAAAATCAATACTCGAGTCTTCTAAAAGAATTGAAGATATACTGGGTAAAAAGTTTGTAGAAAATTCTATAAAATTTAACTTTGAGGAAGACGATATTAAAGTTTATGGATACGCATCTATTCCAACATTTAATGCTGCAACTTCTTTAAATCAGCATTTCTTTATAAATAAAAGATTTGTTAAAGATAAGGTGTTATCAGTTGCTGCAAGAGCTGCTTATCGCAATCTAATTCCTCATAATAGATTTCCTCAAATAGTATTATATCTAGATATCAATCCAAAGCTTGTTGATGTAAACGTCCATCCTACTAAAGCAGAAGTTAGATTTAGAGATGAACAACGCATTAAAGGTATTATAATTAATGCTATAAGAACTGCTATAACAAATTCTGAATTAAAAAATAATAATGAGCTAGCAAAAGAAGCTGTGAGATTTTTTAAGCCTCAAGAACTTTCTTATCCTCAAAATAAAGTATTAAACTTAGATCATGAAAAGTCATCAAGTGAAAAAAGAGATAGACTTGATGATTTATTAAAAAGCCATAAATCTATAATTAATAATGATATTATTAAAGATTTTTCCAATATTGATTCAAGAGATCAAGAAATCAATGATATAAAAGATAATAAAGAATATCTAAGTAATTTTGTTAAAAGTGAGCTAAAGGAACAGAAGGAACAAAATGAAGAGAATATAGAAAATATTGGTGATGATGAGTTTCCACTTGGATTTGCTAAATGCCAAATTGATAAGACATATATTATTGCAGAAAAAAGTGATTCTTTAATTTTAGTGGATCAACATGCTGCTCATGAAAGGCTGACTTTGGAAAAAATAAAATTGCAACTTAAAGGAGGGGCTCTTGAGGGCCAAATTTTATTGGTGCCTGAGGTAGTAAACTTAGATAAAGTTTTAACAGAACAAATAATGCAGAAAAAGGAAAATCTTCAAAAATTTGGTTTAGTGATTGAAAGAAATGGAATTTCCCAAGTTACTGTTAGGCAAGTTCCAGTAATAATGCAAAATTTAGATATACCTGGTTTCGTAAAAAATATAGCTGAAAGTATACATTTATTTGATGACATCAGCTTGATTAATGAAAAGATAGAGGAAATTTGGGGTAATATTGCTTGTCACTATAGTATTAGGGCTGGAAGAGTTTTGAATATTGAAGAAATGAATCAATTGCTTAGAGAGATTGAAAAAACTCCTTTATCCGAACAATGTAATCATGGTAGGCCAACATTTGTAAAACTTGAATTAAAAGATATCAGAAAGATTTTCGAACGGTTATGAGCTAGATAATTATCAGATCATGTTATTGCGAGCAGAAGCATAAGCTGTAGTGCAGAAATTCAGTAAGGTTAACCTGAGCTGCAGATAATAATTGCTTTGTAAGAGGCAAAAGAAGTATTATATACAAACACTTGAATACAATTTCTTTATCAATATAGTCATTGAGAGAGCATTTTAATGCTCGCGGCAATCCAGGGCAGGGAAGTTATTAACAAATGTAATTAAGGTAACAATTATGGATCACCACGCCACTAACGTGGCTCGTGATGACTGTATACGGTTGTAATACCCATCCTTCATGATGACTATGTTTATTTTGTCATTGCCACACTCACTTCGTTCGTTCGCAATGACTATATAGTTGCTCCGTAAGCGCTAAAATAAGGGCATCTAGGCAAGAATAAAAATAAGTGGTAGAACAAAAGCCTAAAAAAATAGAGGCTAATGATGCTATTAGAAAAAAAGAAAAAAAGAATAAGTAATGAAAAATGGAAAGAGCTAGTAGAAGAATATAAAAAAAAGTAATGTAAGTAAATATGAATTTTGTAAGCAAAAGAATGTGCCGAGAAGTACATTTTATAAATGGCACAGAATTCTTGTAGGAAATAAAAGAAATACAGTAAAAAATAAATTTATACCAATAAGAGTGAAAGAA
>NZ_RXFM01000129.1 GCF_003953955.1 Candidatus Aquarickettsia rohweri
CTACAAGAATTCTGTGCCATTTATAAAATGTACTTCTCGGCACATTCTTTTGCTTACAAAATTCATATTTACTTACATTACTTTTTTTATATTCTTCTACTAGCTCTTTCCATTTTTCATTACTTATTCTTTTTTTCTTTTTTTCTAATAGCATCAGTAGCCTCTATTTTTTTAGGCTTTTGTTCTACCACTTATTTTTATTCTTGCCTAGATGCCCTTATTTTAGCTCTTACCAAAAGGACGTGTATCAAAATTTACTTAAAAACTTTTTATCTTCTTTAGATAAAAGATTTTTATCATTTATATTTTTTGTAGTCTGATCATTTTGACTATTAGCATTGCTATCTAATAAATTAGGGTCTTTTAATTGAAACATAGGAGGCACTGTTAAAGGCTGATTAGGGACAATTGTAAATTCATCAGGAGAACCTTTACTTAAGCCTAAATTTGACATTGTTTTTTTGCTACATCCAGTTAATGTTAATACTAAAAACGATAGTAGAACTAATTTTTTATACATATTTTTTTAAAAAAAACCTTTTTTAGTAGATTATATGTAAATATTTATTAATTAAAAGAGAATTTACTTTAAATTTTAATTTAGAGACTGAATTTTAGAAAAAAAGTATATATATCAACCTTATTACTAGAATTGATTCACACAAAAATTTTAAAAAATTATTTTAGATAATATTTTCTCATAGTTATGTGAAGATATAGAGTTATCAAATTATTGTAAAAACAAAATATTAAAGTACCCCTACTCTATTATATTCCTATAAATATTTATTTTTGCTTTTTTAATATATGTGATATTAGAAGATTTTGAAGTTCTAGAAATCTTAATATCATTGCATTTATTTGTTCAGGTACTTCTAATGTTGCCCAACATTTTGAACCAACAACTTTTCCAATTTCAAAATTCTTATTTAAATTATTTATCTTATTATATGAGCAATGATGTTCATCTGTTATAATACACAATGTTGGTATATTAATTGCAAGAAGCTTTTCATTACAATTTTTATTCCAATTAATCAGATCTTTAAAAATTGAAATTAAAATTCTCACTGAAACACTTTTAAAACTTTGCTTAGCAATTAATTTTATATCATTTGGAGCTTTAATAAACAGTAAGCTTGTTAAATCTTCAATAAAATGTTCAATATTTGGAGTATTTAATTTATCAATAAATTCCTCAATCTCTAAAATAAAATTTTCTTTCATAAATAATGGTGGATCAATTAAAATTAATTCATCAATAAACTCATCTCCATTATTGTTTAAAATTTCTATTCCAATATTTGCCCCGTTATTTAAACCTATAAGACAAATATTATTAAGATTTAACTTTTTGATAAATTTTATAATAATTTTTGCATATTTTAGTATTGAATATTGTTTATCCATTGTTTTAGTTAGGCCATGGCCTGGTAAATCTATTGCAAAAACTTTACCAATATTACTAAATATTTTTATTTGCTCCTGAAAAAATTTGTGATTGCCACCTGCATTATGAATCATAACAAAAATTTTTTCTGCTTTACCCTCTTCTTTATAGTAAATATTTTCATTATCCAATTTTAAGTGCATGTTAAATTTTTAGAGATTTTAGTATTATTAAAACAAACAATTTATTGCGAGTAAAGTACTAGTAAATAATTTTGATTAATATGATATTAATAAAGTAAGATTCAGCATAAAATATAGGTTTTTTATATTATAAGATAATTTAAGCTGTTATTGTTAAGATTTAAAATTAAAAATACTCAACACTTTGCGATAAAAAAGCTGAAAAGTTTTAAATTTTAAAAAGTGAGTAAAATGGTGAACTAGATTTTATTAGAATAATTCTCAATCAGTTGTTGTTTATATTCATAAGCTTATCCTCTGAGAGAATATATTAGCTAAAATATACTGTATAAAAATCACTTACTATAACTATTTAATTTTACTACCTTAAAGTCTCTGTCCAAACTTCAATATTGAATAAAAAAATATAATTTCATGAAGTCATGAAGTTAAAATGGTATTTCATCTTTAATTTCTTCAGCATCATAATCATCATTAACACTAGGAGTGCTATTTTTGTTGTCAAAAGCAATTTTATTTGTACTGGCTTGGTATCCAGCTTTAGAATCCATAAGCATAATAGTGCTATTAAATTGGCTTAAAATTACCTCAGTAGTATATTTTTTATTGCCCTCTTGATCTGTATATTCTCTTGTCTGCAGTTTTCCTTCTACATAAAGTTTACTTCCTTTTTTAACATAATTCTTAAC
>NZ_RXFM01000130.1 GCF_003953955.1 Candidatus Aquarickettsia rohweri
GATTTGTATACGAAGCTTTTTTGCTCAAATAGTATACAAGAATCGTAGCCGCTTCCACAAGGTACATTATTATAAGACTTTATATAATTAATTGCTTTTTGTCCTTGCAAAATAATTTCTATTGATGGTTTTGCTAAAAATTTGTTCTTAACAGAAAAAAAATTCCACCTATTATAATTGAGGATAGAGCGAGCTTCTAAAGTTTTAACACATTTAAGTTTTAAAGAAAAATTTTCTATACGGCCATTATTACTATATTCTTCTGCTGCCTTTCTTAAGGAATAAAAATTGGGATTAAACTGATGGCTATACTCATACGTATTATCTCCATGTCTCTCACCTGTTATCACAACGCCCCATTCCTTAATTAATAAACCATGCTTTTCTATTACAAGATATCTTGCAATATTTTCTATATTTATTTTTGCAAGGTCATTTATCTTACCATTAATAATAATTATACTCCCCTGATTAACGATAAAGCTATTAATTAATATATTGCTACTTTCTAATTTAATCTTTGCATGTTTTAAAAATGATGTAGTTTCTATATCAGTTCCTAAAATGAAAATCTCAGTATCATCTACATAAAAGTTATTTCTTGATCCTATTATGGTGCAATCATATTCTTCTTTTTTATAACCCTCTTCTCTTGCTAAATTATCAATTTTATCAACATTTAATGTTAGTTCTTCTCCTGTGATTGCAATACTTGCCGCATAATTTCTAAGTAAACTTATATTCTTATCGTCATTGCCACCAATATATACCTTACCCCCTAACTTAATCCGTGCATTCTCATTATTATGAATCTCACCCTTTACTCCCATTTTAATATCAGTTAATTCTTCTCCAATTATTAATGCATGATTAATAAGTGCATTTCTAATATTAAGTTTACCTTCTTTATAATATATCGCTCCACTATTTATTAATTTTGTAATATCTATTTCAATACCATTTACACTACTTATCTTTCCACCTGCTTGATTGATAATAGCATTTGTTATTATTTTAATATTTTCTTTCCCATTAATTACTCCATCCTTTTCATTTTCTAATTTCCCATTTGCCTCAAGCCTTACGGTAAAATCAATTCCACCTTGAATACTGCCACTATTTATTAACTTAGCTCCACTCTCTTTTACCAAAATACTTCCTATTCCATCAGCTCCAATGACTCCTTTATTTGCTAAATATCCTTTTTCTAATTCTAATTTTAAATCCTTCCCTGACCATATATATCCATTATGACTCAAATTACAATTTAGTAAGCTTATTTCTATATTTCCATCTTTACTTATTATTGAGCTTTCTTTATCTAAGGTAATACATTTGCCATTATAAATAAAAGAATCTTGAACCGTAATCTTCCCCATTAGATTAAAATCACGATTTATACTTTTTATAAATACTTCATTACTTACTAGTTCAGATTTTTCATCTAAATCTAACTGAGTTTCTTCTATATTTAATTTGCCTACTATATTATTCCCTCTTAGCCTAACCACCCCTTTATTAATCAGAACACTATCTAACCTTACATCTTTTATCAATCCTGTATTATCTTCTGAATCAGTAGATGTAATGACTAGTTCTTCTATGTTTTCACTAGTTGTATTAATTAATTTGTAATCTCCAAGGTTTAATTTTAATTTTCCTTTATTCTCTAATCTTATAGTTCCTTTTATTTCAACATTCTCTTCTATAAAATATAACAATACTTCATTATAAGCATCATTATAGATGTCTATATCTCCTATACACTTCCCATTTATTTTCTTCTCAGCAATTCCTTCTGAATTTAAATCACTAACATCTATTGAATAAAGCTGATCTGGATATAAATTACACTCTAAAAACTCAGTATCTGACACCTTTCTTTATTATTCTATTACATAATAAAACTGACTATTTTTATAACTTTTGTCAACTTGTTTATATATCTGCCTAAAATGTAAATTAGCTTTTTGAGTGTGGCGTTTATTAATTCTAATAAAACCTAATACATTATAAGAATTATATATTCAGACACTTTATGAGACATGTCAATCAAAGGTTTTTTCATAGCGCACTTTTCGTTTCAAAGTAAGCGCTAAAATAAGGGCATCTAGGCAAGAATAAAAATAAGTGGTAGAACAAAAGCCTAAAAAAATAGAGGCTAATGATG
>NZ_RXFM01000131.1 GCF_003953955.1 Candidatus Aquarickettsia rohweri
TTTCTCTAGTTCATTCTTTATTAATAATATGTTATCAGGAAGAGAGTTAGCTATCATAAATGTCATTTCAGAATTAAAATTTATGTTCTTTTTTTTAAAAAAATCTTCGATAAAGATTTGAGTTCCATTTAAATCTAGTTTATAGCAATTTATAAAACAATAATTCTTAATAGATTCCAAACATTTATATGTTTTGGATGTTTTTTTCAGATTTTCTGCTTGAAAAATTATTAAGTAGCTGCTTGTATTACTTTTTAGTATTTCTAAAATATCATTTTTGATTATATCTCCAACATTTTGTATAATAATAGCTTTTTTTAGAGAAAATAATTGTTGAGATTGAAGTTTATTTGCTAATAACGAAGGCTCTTTTTGTAAATCAGAGAATTCAATTTTTTCTATATTTTTTTCTTCGTTAAGAAAATATTTATTTGTTAATTTATGTGTTGTATAAAATATTTGCCCAAAATCATCTCCAATAAGAAAAAAATTTAAACCCAAGTTATGATTTTTTAATTGATAATCAATTTGTCTAAAATTTATATTCATTTTAACTATATGGAGGATTATCTAAGTTTTTAGGTGATTGAGTAAAAATTTCATGTCCACTATCAGTGACCCCTATGGTATGTTCAAATTGTGCTGAAAGAGAATTATCTTTTGTTACTACTGTCCATCCATCATTGAGTAATTTAGTTTTCCATATTCCAGTATTTATCATTGGTTCAATAGTGAAAAACATACCTTTCTTTAATTCAATATCATTTCTCTTATCATAATAGTGTAAAACACTAGGGGAAGTATGAAAATCTCGACCAATACCATGGCCGCAATATTCTCTAACAGAAGAATAGTTAAAATTTTTTATATAGCCTTCAATTACTCTGCCTATTTCAAAAAGCGGGACTCCAGGCTTAACAATTTCTATTGCTCTCATCATAGCTTCATAAGTTACTTCAACAAGACGTTTAGCTTTAATGGGAATTTTTTTTCCAACATAATACATCCTACTGGTGTCACCATGCCATCCATCTAAAATAACAGTTACATCAATGTTAACTATATCTCCTTCATTTAATTTTTTTTCACTAGGTATGCCATGGCATACTACATGGTTTACAGATGTGCATATTGATTTTGGAAATCCCTTATAGTTTAAGGGAGCAGGGATAGCATTATTTTCTATTATCTTATTATGACAAAGAGTATTCAATTCATCTGTAGTAATTCCTGGTTTAACAAATTCTGTGATGAAATCAAGTATAGATGCCGCTAATTTGCCAGCATTTCTCATAGAAACAAAATCTTCTTCATTATGAATTATTATACTTGGATTATTTTTCATTATTATTATATATTAAAACTTATTTAATTAAGGATAAATATTTATGACAGAAAACATTGAAGATCTTAAGAAGAAAATATTATTTTCTGTTCTTGAAATATTACCTTATGAAAAATTTGATGGCAATATAATTTCAAAAGCTTGTAAAAACATAAATATACAAAAAGAATATTCAAATTTATTATTTCCAAATGGTAGAATTGAAGTTCTTGAATTTTTTAGAGATTATATAGATGAGATAATGCTGAGAAGAATAAATAAAGAATTAGTAAATATCAAGAGTATCACTGCTAAAATTTACGAATCTATTAAGATTAGACTTGAAATTTTAGATATACACAGAATTATTATACCTAAGATTATTTCATTTTATTCAATGCCATGGAATCATTTTAAATTATATCCTTATACTTGGAAGAGCATGAACTTGATTTGGCGAATTGCAGGGGGTGATAAATCAACAGATTTTAATTACTACACTAAAAGGGGATTACTTACAGGTGTTTATTGGTCTACAATTGTTTATTGGCTTCAAGATGAATCATTAAATTATCAAAGTACTCATGATTTCTTACAAAGAGAATTAAATTTAATTGTTAAAATTGGAATAAAATTAGCTAATAAATAAAATTAGCCAGTAGTATAGTAAGCGCTAAAATAAGGGCATCTAGGCAAGAATAAAAATAAGTGGTAGAACAAAAGCCTAAAAAAATAGAGGCTAATGATGCTATTAGAAAAAAAGAAAAAAAGAATAAGTAATGAAAAATGGAAAGAGCTAGTAGAAGAATATAAAAAAAGTAATGTAAGTAAATATGAATTTT
>NZ_RXFM01000132.1 GCF_003953955.1 Candidatus Aquarickettsia rohweri
CCATAAATGGTGCTAAAATAGTCAAATTTTGGGGAGAACGTGCAAAAAACTCGTAGCACAAGTCAAATTGGTAACAAATCAGTCCGTAATAGGACTTTATTTCACCAAATTGTCCAATAAAAGTGCCCATAATTGGACCATTAAGTGGCCAATTAGCTGTACGAAATCCTATCTCGAGGCCAGTGGTCCAAGGGCGAGGGCCCAAAAATAGCAGGTACTACTTCCTCATTTTGCTAACGAATTGCTGCGTAGCAGCAATTTCGTTATCAAAATGAGGAAGTAGTACACCTACTTTTGACCAGCCCAAGTGGCCTTTGGCCACTTGGGCTGGTCAAAAGTAGGTATAAGAGGCATGTGGCCAAAGGCCACATGCCGTACTTTAAGGTGAGGGCATATGTATTGGACCAAAGGGCCAATACATATGCTCAACTGGACTATATGAGGGCTGGCCCAAAGGGCCAGCCCGAACACCAAAATAAAATTACTACAGTACGGACATTGGGCCCAAAGGGCCCAATGTCCTAGAGCATCACCCAATGGGCCGAAGGCCCATTGGGTGATGCCGGGATATGCCCTTTGGGCATATCCCTCTATAGTCCAATAGGTAAACCTAAAAGTAGGAGTGAGGTCGAAGACCGAACGAGTACTTGGCTTATAGTACTTCATCACATGGTCAAGACCAAGTGGCCGTAGGCCATATCCGTCGTGAGGGAACCTAGGTTTCCCGAACCTAGGCCACTACGTGGCCTCCAAAGAAAATAATTATAACTACCGGCTCAAAGAATGGCCATTCATGAGCCTTATAACGGATAGGAAGACCAGTCATAAGGCCCTTGAAGGGCCTTATGACTGGTCTTCCTATCCTAGAGCATAGCCCAATGGATCTTCGATCCATTAGGCTATGCCGGTATACTGGCCTTCGGCCAGTATACCTCACGAATATAGGGAAAAGTAAAAGCAAGGTTAGTGAGGTCGCAGACCGATCTAACCGCCGCAACTAGAAACACGCGAGGTCAGCTCGAAGAGCTGGCCGTACGAAATTGGTGCTGCCTAGTGATTCCTTAGTAAAATCCAGAAGTAGTCCCTTTACAATGACTGGCCGATGACCAGTCGTTGTAAAGGGCGGCCAACTACTCAAATCAAGTGGCCCAAGTAAAAAAAAAAAAAAAAAAAAAAATAAGAGCGGGCCAGTAAACTTGTTGACTGGTCCTAGTTTACAGAGTGCAGGCCAAATATAGGCCGCACATGTGCTGCACATAATGGGCCCACACATGTGTGCATAGTCTGCGCACCTTGGAGCCCCACTTTGTACTGTGGAGCAACTTCGTGAATGCTCAACGTATATCCATTTAATTCTACATCTAAAATGCAAGTCAACTTACTCATCAACTCAACTCTTAATGAGTCCCTCCCTCCTCATGTCATGCTACAATGCGATGGTCATTGTGATAGCTTCTTCTACTTCTTACCTTCATTTACCTTCCATCTCATCTACAAACAGACCAGAAGCCTCATCCATGGACCCATTATTTCATAAATATCTGGCCGTAGTTACATGTTTCGCTTAATTAATTGATTCTCTGTTTAATCCCACTTTGATGGCCTCCCTCCTCCAAGAAGAATTATGGCCTTGGCCATGATTCTGAGGAGGCCATCATTTGGATCCTAGACCTTGTAAATCAGTTTGGTCTATATCTTGCAGCCTCAGGTATCATAAGCTCTTAGTTTAATAGGTAAAATTTAATATTCATGATATTAAAATATAGGTTCAAGTCCTGTTGGGTTCAACTACTTTAGTTGTGTTCTCTTTATTTACATTTCCCGACCAGCGTCAGCTGGCCCTGAAGGATTGGGATTGGAAGGTGCGAAGCACCTGAAATGACCCAATCCTGAAGCGAGGATTGTAAGCCAGTGGCTGGAATGACGAGTAAATATCGTACAAAATTGGTCTATTTCATTGGTCTATTGGACTGATTTGTTACCAATTTGACTTGTGCTACGAGTTTTTTGCACGTTCTCCCCAAAATTTGACTATTTTAGCACCATAAATGGTGCTAAAAT
>NZ_RXFM01000133.1 GCF_003953955.1 Candidatus Aquarickettsia rohweri
TAGTATAAAACCATTTGCAGTTGGCAGAAAAAATTGGATGTTCTGTGCAACAACTAAGGGTGCTAAAGCTAGTGCAAATATTTATAGTATTATTGAAACTTGCAAAGTAAATAAGATTAATCCTTATGATTATTTAAAATATTTGCTGAATCATATTCATGATTATTCTGATCCAAAAGAGTTAGTAAATTTACTTCCATATAATATTGATAAAAAAATATCATCAAATTAAATTTTTTTTAGAATTATCAAAAAACTTAAGAAACCCAAAGAAAGGCGTATAATACTTGTCAAGATGGGGATATTTTAGCGTTTACTTTAAAAATCCAAAATAAATCTTTAAAAAGAAAAAGACTTGAAATCTATATTGAAAATTTGAGGCCTTATGTTATCAAAATTCAGGGTATAGAAGAAAATTGCTTAGAACATAGCTGTTATATTGACCTAGAGCCAGAAGTAGAAAACGATTTTAAAATTTTTATTTGGTCTAAAAATGAAATTCATGAAAAGAATTTTTCTTTTGTTTTTAGAGATTTTGGTGATAATAAAATTTATAAAGAAAAAAATTTATATATATATAATTAATTATTGTGAGTTATATTAGTAAATTATTAAATAAAAGGATAGTTATTCTACTTTTAAGTATTGTTCCTTTGTTAGTTGTTTATAGTTCTGAGTTATTTTTTGAAGTTAAAGCATGTAGGTTATGTTTATATCAAAGAATTCCATATTTCATTATAGTAATTACTATATTATTAACTTTTAGTCCCTTTTTTAAAAATATAAGCTTTAAAATTATCAATTTAATATTAGAAATTTCACTAATAATTGGGTTTTTCATAGCCATATTTCATTATGGGGTAGAAAAGAAAATTTTTAAATTTAATAGTAAATGCACTAATAATCTTAGTAATGCAGAAAATTTTGAGGATTATAAAAAAATGCTTGTCAATCAGGATTATGTACTTTGTGATCAAGTAAGTTATGAATTTCTAGGTATTTCAATGAGTTTATGGAATGCTATTTATACTTTATTTTTCTTCATTATAATAATAAAATACAGTAATAATTTACCTAATAAAAATGAAAACAAATAAGGATTTCATAAATCAAGCTATAAGAGTTAACCATGCTGGAGAATTTGGTGCAAAAAGGATTTATGAAGGACAGATTAAATACCTAAAAGATGATAAGGATATAGAGTTAGTTAAGCATATGTATGAGCAAGAACTAAAACATCTAGATTATTTTAATGATGAGTTAATAAGAAGAGACATTAGGCCCACGGTTTTAATGCCGCTATGGAATAAACTAGGGTTTGCTCTTGGCGCAATAACTGCCAGAATTGGAGCTAAAACTGCAATGGCTTGTACTGTAGCAGTTGAAGAAGTGATAGAAGAGCATTATCAGGAGCAAATTGATAAATTGAAAAAAAATCAGAAAGAAAAACCTCTATTGAAGAAGATTAAGCAATTTCAAAAAGAAGAAGCTGAGCATAAAGATATTGGGTTAGAGAATGATGCAATTAACTCTCCTGGCTATACTATACTTACTATGTGCATAAAAAGAGCTAGCAAGTGTGCTATTTGGTTAAGCAAAAGGTTTTAGATAACCTCAGCTATAGATAAGAAATTAGAAACTTATAGCAATTTTTACCATCATCAAGCTCTGCATCTATCGTAGTCATCACTAATGAGGTATTCTATAAAATACTTGGTCATCACGAAAGATAGGGGTTATACCATATCATCCACAGTCATCACGAGGGAGAGGTTTAGCTCTACTGTGGTGATCCAGAGTTATTATTGCATTTACATTGTAAGCGCTAAAATAAGGGCATCTAGGCAAGAATAAAAATAAGTGGTAGAACAAAAGCCTAAAAAAATAGAGGCTAATGATGCTATTAGAAAAAAAGAAAAAAAGAATAAGTAATGAAAAATGGAAAGAGCTAGTAGAAGAATATAAAAAAAGTAATGTAAGTAAATATGAATTTTGTAAGCAAAAGAATGTGCCGAGAAGTACATTTTATAAATGGCACAGAATTCTTGTAG
>NZ_RXFM01000134.1 GCF_003953955.1 Candidatus Aquarickettsia rohweri
CCTATAAAGGTTAATATAGATAAAAGTGGCTCTAATACTTCTGCTTTGAATTCAATCAATAAGCCATTATCTAAAGAAAACCAAATAGAAATTAGGCAGAACAAATATCTCAACAATAGGATAGAAGGCGATCACAGATTTATAAAGAAACGAACTAGGCCGATGCTTGGCTTCAAATCCTTTAGAAGTGCCGCCAGAACTATTGCGGGAATAGAACTCTTGCACATGATTAAAAAAGGACAACTTGCTGACAATGACAATTATAATTCTGACTTTGATAAATTTCTTTCACTAGCTGCTTAATGGAAAAATCTATAAATAATTTAAAACTCTTTATTTTTATTGCCTTCAAACAACTTAATTGCCATATGACAATTTTTAGCCAGAAATTTCTGTGAAAAATCAAAAACAGATTCAGCCAAATTCATAATATTAATATGATTTAAACTTCTAGTACCACTTGTATTTTGAGCCATGTCACTAAGTATTACATCACATTTATTATCTTTCAAAACAGCATTTAATTCTTCCCAAAGTTCTCCAGATGTAAAATCAGATTCAAATGTAATAACATCTTGAATTGCCATGATCTTTTTTAAATCTACTCCTATAACTTTAGTCTTAGAATTAGTATTTCTTTTAACATATTGCAGCCATGAACCAGGTGCAGAACCAATATCTAAAACAATCTTGGCACCTTTAAGAATTTTGTATTTTTGATTTATACCATCTAATTTATAAGCAGCTCTTGAGCGATAATTATTTTGCTTAGCTAACTTACTAAATTTATCTTTCACATTTCTACTTAGCCATTTAACAGATGATTTAGTAGATTTTATTTTAATACTCTTTTTCAAATTATCTTTGTCTTAACAAATTCTTCATGTATCAAAGTGCCAACAAAATCATTAAGACCTGTTCTTCTTTCTTTTCTAAGCCTTTCAGATTTTAGGATTGATAACAATTTTTCCAAGCTTTGTTCAATATCTCTATTGATAATTATATAATCATATTCATGCCAATGACTAATCTCTTCATCAGATCTAGCCATTCTTTGCTCAATGACTCGACCGTTATCTTGATTTCTTAATTTTAACCTTTCTAATAACTCTTTTTTAGATGGTGGCAATAAAAATACACTTGTAACATCTGCTCTTGCTATAGCTGATAGCTGTCTATGACCCTGCCAATCTATATCAAACAAAACATCTTCACCAGAATCTAATTTTTTCAAAACCTCTTTTTTAGGAGTTCCATATAATTCACCAAAAATTTCTGCATACTCTAATAATTCCTCACTTTCAATCTGATCTTTAAACTCTTCTTTAGTTTTAAAATAATAATGCTTACCATCTATTTCATTTGGTCTTTTTTTCCTAGTAGTACATGATATTGATAAAGATATATGCTCATCATTTTTAATAATTTCATTTGCAAGTGTTGTTTTACCAGTACCAGAAGGAGCTGATAATATAAACATTAACCCTCTTCGTTTTATATTTATCACTAAATTAGTACATAAAAGTTTAAAATAGTCACCACTATATCAATTTTTCACTTTAGAGACAACTTTAATTAAATATTTACCACAATTTGATTGCAAACTAGGCTCAGCAATACTTTCTTTATAATGAATCGTAAGCGCTAAAATAAGGGCATCTAGGCAAGAATAAAAATAAGTGGTAGAACAAAAGCCTAAAAAAATAAAGGCTAATGATGCTATTAGAAAAAAAGAAAAAAAGAATAAGTAATGAAAAATGGAAAGAGCTAGTAGAAGAATATAAAAAAAGTAATGTAAGTAAATATGAATTTTGTAAGCAAAAGAATGTGCCGAGAAGTACATTTTATAAATGGCACAGAATTCTTGTAGAAAATAAAAGAAATACAGTAAAAAATAAATTTATACCAATAAGAGTGAAAGAATGCGAAGAAGAAAGAAGTGAAGAAATAAAATCAGAGATGATAATAGAAAGTAAAAAGGGGATAAGAATAGGGTTTAATAAAGGAT
>NZ_RXFM01000135.1 GCF_003953955.1 Candidatus Aquarickettsia rohweri
TTCTTTTTTTCTAATAGCATCATTAGCCTCTATTTTTTTAGGCTTTTGTTCTACCACTTATTTTTATTCTTGCCTAGATGCCCTTATTTTAGCGCTTACTTTAATATCAAACTACCTATTGCTCTATTATACATCTTCATTGCATAGTATCTATTTATGGGTTATCAACTCCTTGCTTACTACATTTTTATTATATCAATTTCTCAATTCTACTGAATTTTTAATAAGTATGACTATAGGATTTATATTGGGATGTATTTTATATATGCTAGAAACTAGGAGCATTAATTTAGGATATTCTTTCCACCTAGTTTTTTATATATATTTATCATTACTTTTTATATCACAGATTATTGCAAGGGAAAAAGAAAAAAAATCTATCCAAAAAGATAAAATGCAAGAGGAGAAGCTTAATAATATACAAGTGTTTGGTGAAATGATAGCGCATGAAATAAAAACACCCATGTCTATAGCAAATATGCAATCTGGTTTATTTAAGAGTGTTCTTGAAAATATAGAAAAAGATAAACAAAATGCAGAAAAGTATACAAAAGAAGACTTTATAATGAAAAAAAAGAATTATGAGGCGTTTAAGAATGCAACTTATATGTTAGTAGATGCAAGTCAACATGGTGTTAACACAGTTGATAACCTTTTAACATCTTTAAGAGGCTCAGTACAAAATGAGAAGAGAGAAATTATACTAATCAAAAATATAGTAGAAGAATCAATTAAAGAATATGCTTTATATATTCCTGAATTAAAAAAAATAAAGGTAGAGATAATTGAGAATTTTAAGGTGGAATGCTCTTACAATAGCATAAAACATGTTATAATAAATCTTATAAAGAATGCTTGTGCACATAATGGAGTGAATGTAAAAATAGAAGTGACGGCAGAAAATAATAAATTATGTTTTAAAGATTATGGAAGAGGGATAGAAGAAGAAGTAATAAAAAAGATATTTGATAAGTTTTTTACTCAGAGCAAAAGTGGCACAGGGATTGGCCTTTCATTTTGCAAACTAATTATGGAAGATATTGGTGGATCAATTGAATGTGAGTCAGTAGTAGAGAAATATACAAAATTTATACTAAAATTTCCTAAAAAAGAATAAAAAAAGCTTGACAGCTATAATTAGTGGGTGATAATAATAGTATGATGCTATATTTGAATATATAACAATAAAGAATAAAGAGGTCGTCATAAACAAGTTATTTACAGTTGCTTCTTTGGCTATATCATTTTTTGCTGTACTTTCTGCTTTTGCTAATGGTACTTAAGAAGTTTTAATATTAAAATCACCAATAGTATAGCTATACTTTTGGTGTATTTTAATATTATACCCAACTAAGGGAGAGCATGTTGAAGTTTACTTAAATAAAGCAACTTTAATATATATGTAGTACCTGAGTTACAGTAAGCTTTATTTCTATTTTATAAGTAATATTACAGTATTAAGTGTATTTTAGCTACAATCTTGTTGCTTAGGCACTTTAACATAATTTTTGTATTAATAAGCAGCAAGTTTTATGAAGAGTGTATAGTAATTAATAGTCAGCTATTAGGCTCTGTCGCATCTGTAATATGGTGTAAAATTTTTAAATTATTTATAGATTTTTCCATTAAGCAGCTAGTGAAAGAAATTTATCAAAGTCAGAATTATAATTGTCATTGTCAGCAAGTTGTCCTTTTTTAATCATGTGCAAGAGTTCTATTCCCGCAATAGTTCTGGCGGCACTTCTAAAGGATTTGAAGCCAAGCATCGGCCTAGTTCGTTTCTTTATAAATCTGTGATCGCCTTCTATCCTATTGTTGAGATATTTGTTCTGCCTAATTTCTATTTGGTTTTCTTTAGATA
>NZ_RXFM01000136.1 GCF_003953955.1 Candidatus Aquarickettsia rohweri
GTAAACGCTAAAATATCCCCATCTTGACAAGTATTATCCGCCTTTCTTTGGGTTTCTTAAGTTTTTTGATAATTCTAAAAAAAATTTAATTTGATGATATTTTTTTATCAATATTATATGGAAGTAAATAAATTGAGAAAGCATTTTAAAAATGTTCATTTTTTTAAACCAGAAGCAAGTTATAAAGACTCATCTGAAATTTTTATTGTAGGGCTGTTTAGGATTTGAAATTTTTTAGATGTTTATATTGATTCTCAATTAAGAATTAGAAAAAGTAAGTTCTATATGCGTGCTGTTACCAAAAAATTTTATAAAAAGTTAAAATTTTAACGTAATCTTAACATTTTTTTTAAAAGTCTTAACGTAATTGTAACATTTGATCAATATAATGACAATTGTAAAACAATTATTTAAGAGGTTTGTTATGATTACATTTGAAAAATTAGGAGCAGTATATTCTAGTATGAGTTTTGGAGTAAGTACAGTATATTCTGGTATAAGTGTTGTAAATACTGCATATAGTTCTATTATGCCGGCTTGGGCAGGCCGGCTTGGGCAGCTAAAACTTTACTAATAGGTCAAGTAGGATTAGGGTATGAATCCATTGTTCCAGGGTTTCTACAAGATTTTGCATTGAATGCATCAGTAAATATGGAAGAGGCTGTGATTGGTGATAACTATTTAACTCTTTTACTTAACAAAGGATTAGAAGGTTTTTTTGGAATGAGTAAATTTTTAGCTAGTGAGTTCAATATAGGTGTTTATGAGATTGCAGATAAATCTTCAAAAATAATGTATGCAATTGATTATCCAGGGATAAGTAAATCTATTATTAACAAAGTTAGTGAAGTTGCAGCATATTCTTATGAAAGTTTAAGTGATACTGTTTCTACAGTTTATGAAATTGGAACATCTACTTATGAAAGTCTAAGTAATACTGTTTCAGAATCTAGTAAATCAGATTTAGAATTAGATTTCAGTAATGATAATACTGCTTTTGATTTTATAGATTTAAATTCAGAATTGTATTACAGTAATCCTTTTTCTGTAAATAATAGTGAACTAATATGCAGTATTAGTTAGTATACATATGCTACTTAATTAAACTATGGGAGTTCAATAATTTTATAGATGGTATAAATTTTCTGAGTTTCCATCTTGGGATTTATCAATATTTTAATCCTAGCTGTAGATAAGAAGTTAGCAATATATAGCAAAAATTCTTATCTACAATTTGGTTTTTATAGCAATCACAAACTAAGTTAACCCGAGCTGCAGTTAAGAAATAAGAAATTTATAGCAAATCTTATAATCATGAAGTGGAGTGTATATCTGGATTGCCATGTATGCTATCGCATCCTCGCAATGACGTTTTTATTTTTGTCATCACGAAGGAGAGATGAAGTCTTGACTGTGGTGATCCAGAATTATTGCAATGTAAACGCTAAAATATCCCCATCTTGACAAGTATTATCCGCCTTTCTTTGGGTTTCTTAAGTTTTTTGATAATTCTAAAAAAAATTTAATTTGATGATATTTTTTTATCAATATTATATGGAAGTAAATTTACTAACTCTTTTGGATCAGAATAATCATGAATATGATTCAGCAAATATTTTAAATAATCATAAGGATTAATCTTATTTACTTTGCAAGTTTCAATAATACTATAAATATTTGCACTAGCTTTAGCACCCTTAGTTGTTGCACAGAACATCCAATTTTTTCTGCCAACTGCAAATGGTTTTATAC
>NZ_RXFM01000137.1 GCF_003953955.1 Candidatus Aquarickettsia rohweri
CTACAAGAATTCTGTGCCATTTATAAAATGTACTTCTCGGCACATTCTTTTGCTTACAAAATTCATATTTACTTACATTACTTTTTTTATATTCTTCTACTAGCTCTTTCCATTTTTCATTACTTATTCTTTTTTTCTTTTTTTCTAATAGCATCATTAGCCTCTATTTTTTTAGGCTTTTGTTCTACCACTTATTTTTATTCTTGCCTAGATGCCCTTATTTTAGCGCTTACATATAAAATTTAATAACTTTTTACAAATTATTAATTAGCATAGACTGAATCTCTGGTATCTATTTTAAGAACAAGAATGATAAGCGTATCTTCCTCTATAGAGCATATAATTCTAAAATTTTTAACTCTATAACGCCATAACCCTGAAAGCTCATATCGCAAAGGTTTGCCAAAGTTCCTAGGATTATCAGTAAGAGATATTTTATTTTTTAAATAACCAGAAATAAGAAGTTGATTTTGTTTATCTAACTTTTTAAATTCTTTCGCCGCATGATGATCAAATTCAACTTTCCAAGCCACATTCTTTCTCTAAACTTTCTAAAGAAATGCGTTTTCCTTTTTGTTCTAGTCGATGAATAGCTATCAGATAATCTTCTTTTTCTTCAAGAAAATCTTCCACAGCTTTTCTTACTAAATAGCTTTTATTACGATCAATTGTTTTTGCAAGATTTTCAAGTCTACTATTTATAGGATTAGAAACTTTAGTAGTTAATGTATACATAAGTAATTATAATTTATTTTCTTTTTATAATACTAGAAATATATATTTTTGTAAAATATTTATTATTATATACTTAATAATATTTAATATACTTTTAAAAATTTTACCACAAGGACTTTTTCAACAGCTCCATATCTTATCTTACCTAAATTTTATACATCTGGTAAAATAGCTTGTCTATTTTAATAAATATGTAGCAAAAAACTTAAATATTTAGATCATAAGCAATATCATCAATTTCATCTTGAGAAGGTTCAGTATAACGAAATATCTGAGAGATAGAAGCATTCCCCGACATCTTTTTGCAATATGACACCATGTTTATTGGGACTCTTTTTAAAAAAGTATGCCTTAGCATGTAAGGAGATAAATGAAATTTTTCCTTATCTGATCAATTTAAAGAGGTATGAGCTGATATTTTTGCGCAAATATAGCGTATGCTCTAGTATATAATTTTACTCCATTTTTAGAGAATATAACCTGATTTGGTTTAGTTATTTTTTGAGATATAATATATTGATCTAAATACTTTCTAGGTTCATCAGGAATAAGTACTTTCTTTGTAAATATATTTTCTTTACGCTTAACATGATGAAACCCTTTAGCATGATAATGAGAGAGATTGAATGATATTAGCTCTGTTTCCCTAAGTCCTATTGCTAGAAGAATAGAAAAATAGTTATTTTGAGTAAAGGGTTTTGATTTTTCTAGTACATAAATTCAGTCAATAAACCATTATCTGAGTAAGCGCTAAAATAAGGGCATCTAGGCAAGAATAAAAATAAGTGGTAGAACAAAAGCCTAAAAAAATAGAGGCTAATGATGCTATTAGAAAAAAAGAAAAAAAGAATAAGTAATGAAAAATGGAAAGAGCTAGTAGAAGAATATAAAAAAAGTAATGTAAGTAAATATGAATTTTGTAAGCAAAAGAATGTGCCGAGAAGTACATTTTATAAATGGCACAGAATTCTTGTAG
>NZ_RXFM01000138.1 GCF_003953955.1 Candidatus Aquarickettsia rohweri
TGATATTTCACGAAATTGTGAGATAAAACTGGCCCACTTTAGGCCTTATAAATCACGAAATCCTATCCAAATGGGCCATGGTCCATTGGACGTAGTAAACCAACTCAAATAACTACTCCACTCTTTGGTTTTTCCCTCATGGGCCTTCGGCCCATGTCGAGGGCCAGTGGTCATCGCGACGATTGGTCCTTGTTAATGAGGAGGCCAGTGGTGCAGTCAAAATAACAAACAACTTAGTCATAAGTCCACTGGAGATAGGATTTCACGGAATCCTATCTCCAGTGGACGTAGTGGTATGAGCCAGTGGCCACTGGCGCAGGACCCCAAAATGTGTCGGTACTACTTCCATGATTTCCTAACGAATTGCTGCTACGCAGCAATTTCGTCAGGAAATCATGGAAGTAGGTATAAGAGGCATATGTATTGGCCCAAAGGGCCAATACATATGCTCTAGGACTATATTGAGGGCTGCCCGAACCTAAAAATAAACACTTAGTACGGCATTGACCAATGGGCCTTTTTTGGCCCATTAGTCAATGCCGTCTTACTGCCCTTTGGCCAGTAAGACATCTATAGTCCAATAGTAAAACCAAAAGTAGGAGCGTAGCGACTACTACAGGTTTTACCGCACTGTTAAGACCAAGTGGCCGTAGGCCACTTGGTCTTAACAGTGCTTATCTACTGTATTATAGAGGACTGTGGCCTACGGCCACAGTCCGGCATAACCTAGACTGGACGTAGTCCAGTCTGGGTTATGCTCTAGGCAGTACGAAGTACTGCCGTCGTGAGGACATCCTGGATTTACGTAGTAAATCCAGGTGTCCGAACCTAGGCCACGTAGTGGCCCTTTAGAAATACTTACTAAGTACGGCCGTAATGAAGGCCCTTGAATGGGCCTTCATAGTAGGCCCTTATAACGGAGTATCTGACCAGTCTGATGGGCCATTCAAGGCCCACCAGACTGGTCAGATACTCCTAGAGCATAGCCCAATGGCCTGAAAGGCCATTGGGCTATGCCGGTCTACTGGCCGAAGGCCAGTAGACCTGGCTAATATAGGTAAAAGTATAACTCCACGCCGCAAGAAGAAAGTACTATGCACACTCACGAAATTGGTCAGACCCAGTGATTGCACAGTAAAAACCTCAAGTAGTCCCCAGGTCCTGGACCAGTAGCCAAAGGCCACTCGTTATCAAGACCGGACGCCATCTGCCACTGTATAATCCCAGTGTAAAGTGCATTCTGAGCAGTCAAAATTGAAGGCGACCAACTTCGTGGTCTCAATATCAGCAGGAGATATCCATGATGCTGTGATGGTGATTTTAGTTGCTAATTCCCTAAATCTGTAGCTAGCTTAATGATGAGATGGCCGACCTCCTCATAGAACAATATGTCCTTGGACATATTGTGAGGAGGCCATCTCAGGTCAAGTATCAAGTCAAATTACCTGGAAATGTGGCGTAGAAGTTAGCGTATTTGGTTTGGGTCCAAAAGGTCAAAGGTTAGAATCCTTTCATTTTGAAAGGATTTACCTTTGGCCTGTTAAGGATTTTGGTTTAAATCTCTTTATTTTTACCTACTTTAAATGCTTTCACGCTTTGGTTTTACCGAGCGCAGCGAGCATGAGCGTGTATCCGGTCAGGGACCGGGCCTTCTTTTTGGTCTATTTTACTGTCCTATTGGACTGAT
>NZ_RXFM01000014.1 GCF_003953955.1 Candidatus Aquarickettsia rohweri
CTACCTGACTAAGCTTATCTATTGATTTGCGCATATCACATGCTTGATTATATATAAATATTTTGGTTCTTATACTTCCTATTAACATTCTAAAATTCCTACTATCGCTTTAATCTCTTCTATTTTGCATCCTTTATTAAACCCTATTCTTATCCCCTTTTTACTTTCTATTATCATCTCTGATTTTATTTCTTCACTTCTTTCTTCTTCGCATTCTTTCACTCTTATTGGTATAAATTTATTTTTTACTGTATTTCTTTTATTTCCTACAAGAATTCTGTGCCATTTATAAAATGTACTTCTCGGCACATTCTTTTGCTTACAAAATTCATATTTACTTACATTACTTTTTTTATATTCTTCTACTAGCTCTTTCCATTTTTCATTACTTATTCTTTTTTTCTTTTTTTCTAATAGCATCATTAGCCTCTATTTTTTTAGGCTTTTGTTCTACCACTTATTTTTATTCTTGCCTAGATGCCCTTATTTTAGCGCTTACATAATTTATACAAAGATGTTCATCATAAAAGAAATTTATATGATACAAGCTTTGTAAGTAAAGTTGTTAGTGAAGGTATATCGAGAATCACTAGAATATAATGGTATATAGATTGCAAGAGCATAGAATGCTCTGCAATACATATTGAATTAAAAGTGAGTAAATTTATATTTTTTCAAGTAATGAATTTAGTTTATGAGCAAATTCACTAGGGTTATCTAATGAATCACCTTCTATAAGACATGCTTGTCCATACACAACCTCAATTAGATTTTTATTTAGTTCTGTATCTTTATTATTATTTAATAGTGAGCTCACAATTTTTTTAAAGATTGGATGATTAGGGTTAATTTCAAGTACTTTAGCTGATTTAGAGTGAAGCTGATTTTGTTCTATCAAAAATTTCTCCATACGTAAGTTCATACCCCCTTCTGCTGTTGAAATGCAAGCTGGGCTACTAACTAGTTTTGAAGAAATTATAACATCTTTTATCTTTTTTTTTAAAATTTCTTTTACAAAATTAATTAATTTTGTATTTTTTTCAGAATCTTTATTTATATTTTCTGTTTTATTTTCATCATCTATTTTTTTTATTTTATTTAAATCAATTTTTTCATTTGTAATAGATTTGAAATTTTTATCTTTATATTGATGTACAACGTTAATCCAGAAGTTGTCAACATGATCAGTTAGAAGTAATACTTCAATTCCCCTTTTCTTGAATCCTTCTAATTGAGGGTGAGTTCTTAAAGCATCAATATTATTGCCATTTAAAAAGTATATTTCATTTTGATTTGAACCCATTCGCTCAATATATTGGTCGAGGCTTATTAAATCATTATTCTCTGATAAAGTGGAGTTGAATTTACATATATCTAATAATAATTTTTTTTCTTCAATAGTGCTTTCACATAATCCTTCTTTTAAAACTTCACTAAAATTTTTCCAAAAATTTAAATATTCTTTAGGTTCTTTTTCAGCTTTAGTTTTTAAATTACTTAATACTTTTTTTATTATAGAAGTTTTAATTTTTTGTACTATTTTATTATGTTGTAAAGTTTCTCTACTTATATTTAAAGGAAGATCTTCGGAATCGACTACACCTCTTAAAAATCTTAGGTATGATGGAATTAGTTCGTTACCTTCTTCAGAAATAAAAACTCTTTTTATATAAAGTTTTACTCGTGTTTTTCTATCGGGGTGAAATAAGTCAAATGGCTTAGAATCTGGTATGAAGAGTAAATTAGTATATTCTACAGTCCCTTCGACTTTATTATGCAGTGTCATCCATGGTTTTCCAGGAAAATGAGAAACATGATTGAAAAATTCTTCATATTCTTTTTCAGTTATATCAGAAGCGTTTCTAGTCCAAATAGCAGAAGCCTTATTTATTATCTCTTCTTTGCCATCTTCTTGAATAAGTTCTATTGGAAATGCGACATGATCAGAATATGTGTTTATTATATGTCTTATTCTATGTGATTCTAAAAATTCAGATTCGGAATCTTTTATTTTTAATATTATTTTGGTGCCTCTTTTTAATTCTTCATTTGAATCTTCAATTGAGTACTCACCTTTGCCGTCAGATATCCATTCATATACTTCTTTTTCACCTGCTTTTGATGTAATAACTTTAATTTTATCAGATACCATAAAAGCAGAATAAAATCCTACTCCAAATTGCCCAATTAGATTTAAATCAGATTTTTTACTACTTAATTGCTCAATAAATTTCTGAGTTCCTGAATTTGCAATAGTACCTAGATTATTGATTAAATCTTTTTTATTCATTCCTATTCCATTATCTGAAATAATCAGTTCTTTTGTTTTGGAATCAATTTTTATTTTGATTTTAAATTCATTATCACTTTTATCAAGCAATTTTGGTTTATCTAATGATTCGTATCTTAATTTATCACATGCGTCAGACGCATTAGAAATAAGCTCTCTAAGAAATATTTCTTTATTAGTATATATGGAATTAATCATGAGGCTTAAAACTTTACCTACTTCGGCATCGAATTTTTTTATTTGTTTAGAAGATTTTGTCATAAATGAGCAAATTTTTAATTTAATTTTATAAAGATATATAATTATAAAATTGCTAAAATCAATGTCACTTTCATGACAATTTTAAAAAATTTAGATAATAACTGTATTTTTGCCAGAAGATTTAGCTTTATATAAATTTTTATCAGCTCTATTTATAGCTTCTGCTAAAGTATCCTCTGGATTTATATCAGCAATTCCTGCGCTAATTGTGCATTTTACGGTCTTAATTTTAGAATAATCTGAAAATTTAGTTTCTAATATATTTTTACTTAACTTTTCAATAACTGATTTTGCCTCTAGTTTTGTTAAATGATGCAAAATTATAATAAATTCTTCTCCCCCAATACGTGCTATAAAATCTGAGCTTCTAATATTATTTTTTAATATACTTGCAATAGATTTTAAAATTTTATCTCCAGTAATATGACCCCATGTATCATTTAATTGTTTGAAGTTGTCAATATCAATAATGCAAATTATAGAAATTTTTTCGTTATTTTGGAGTTGTTTAATTAAACTCTTAAAGTATATTTCTAAATACCTTCTATTATATACTTGTGTTAATTCATCTATATTAGCATCTTTTAGATATGTTGATTTTAAATTTTGTATATAATGAAATTTTTTAACTTGTGCTATTGATTTTACTATTAATTCACGAATTTCTCCTGGAGTTATAAAATAGTCATTAATCCCTATTTCTAAATTTTTTATTAAAGTATCTTCATCATATTCATCTATTATCATTAGAATAGGTATATGCTTTAACTTCACCTGATTTCTAATTTTTACTGCTATATCTATAGCATTACAATCAACAATTTCAGAATTAATAATAATTAAGCTATAATTATTTTTTAAACATTTCTGCACAGCTTGATCAGGATTTTTGCAAATATCAACTATTATATTTTTTCTTTCTAATTTATCATATATTGAATGTATTAATTCACTATCGTCTACAAGTAAGATTTTTGAATTAGCTATTTCCACGTCTAATAGAGGTGCACATAATAAATTTTGCAAATTTTCACCTATTCCAGCTCTAAGAATGATCTCATCTATTGAAGATTTCATTCTTATTAATGATTTTATCCGTAATTTTAATAAAGAATAGTTTATAGGTTTATTCATGTAATCATCTGCGCCATAAACAAAACTATTCACTTTATCTTCTATAGATGATAAAGCTGTGACTATTATAATGGGTATATAAGAAATTTCAGGAGTTTTTCTTATAGCTTTAGTAGCGCCAAACCCATCCATTATAGGCATCATAATATCCATTAGTATAATATCAGGTCTAATGCTTATAGCTTTAGATATAGCGTCCTGACCATTGTAAGCTCTATGTATTTCATAAAACTATACTTGTAATTTTTCTTCTAATAGGTCTATATTAAATTTTAAGTCATCTACAATTAATATTTTAGCCGTCATTTATTCAAAATATAGTTAAAATTACAAATTTGTTTCAATGGCGTTTCGCATAATAATCTAAGTATATATTATACTCTATAGTCAATATTTTTTTGTAAAATATATGGATTTTTACTTTCAACGAAGTAAATATTAATAGGTATTCCACTTAACATAAATTTAGTTCTTAATGAATTGGTTAAAAATCTCTCAAAATTTTTATTTATATGCATTTTATTAGTAATATTGACAAAAAACACAAAAGTTGGTGGGCAAATTGAATGTTGTTTTACGTACTTTATTTTAAGTTTAATATTATTTTTTATAATTGGCATACTATATGCCTCAAGCGTTTTATTTAGCCAGTCATTAAGTTTAGATGTTGGAATTCTAGTGTTATATAAATTCCATAAAGCAATTACCTTTTTAAACAGATTTTTTTTATTAATTTTTTTATTTGCACTGATAAAAATTGTTAAAATATCCTTAATTTGAGGTAATTTTTTTTTAATTAAATATCTAACTTCATCTTTAAATTCGTCAATATTTTGTATTAAATCTTGTTTATTGATTACAGGAATTATTAATTTATTATGGTTCAAAGCTAAATTAGCTAATATTAAATCTTGCTTTTCAAATGCATTTTCAGAATCCATAATTAGTAAAACAATATTAGATGCTTTAATGGCAGATATAGTTTTTTTGATAGATAATTCTTCAATTTTTTCATTAATCTTAGATTTTTTTCTCACTCCTGCAGTGTCAATTAAGTTTATTTTTGTCCCTAGCTCAGTTATTTTATAAATTAAATAATCTCTTGTTGTACCTGCAATATCAGATACCAAACTTCTTTCAAACCCTAAGATTGAATTAAATAATGTAGATTTTCCTACATTTGGTCTTCCAATTATAGCAATGGATAAACTTTCATCATTTTTATTTGATATGTTACTATCTTTATCTATATCATCTTTAATTAGTTGATAAATTTGATCAAATCCTAATTTATGTTCTGCAGAGATAAAAATTCCTAATCCTAATCCTAGTTTTTTTAAATCATTTTGAGATAAAAACACATTTGATTCTGATTTGTTTGCGAGTAGAATGATTTTTTTATGTAATTTATTAGCTGACCTAGCAAGAGTTAAATCTTCTTCTGAGAGAGACGATCTAGCATCTACAACAAAAAATATAATATCAACTTCATCAATTGCAGTTTTAGTATTTTCTCTAACGTTAGGTATAACTTTTTTGTTCTTATTTAAATACCATCCTGCTGTATCAATAAGTTCAAACTCTGTATCAAATAATTTTCCTATATGTTTTATATAATCTCGAGTTACTCCTGGTTGATTATTGACAATTGATAATTCTTTTTGACAAAGTTTATTGAATAAAGTTGATTTACCAACATTCTCTCTACCTATAATTGCTATTTTTTTCACAGCAAATATTTAAAAGCTTTCTTCTCTAACAACAAAATCATAATTTCTCATTCTTTCAATTTCTAATACATCTCCAGCGGCTTTGATTACAGAAACTATCCTAGCTATATCACGTATTATTTCAGAAGAACAATTATGCTTTCTTAACTTGCTAATATGAACGTCCATGCAGTATTTACACCCGTTTATTATCGCTGAAACTAGACAATACATAGAAAAATCTTTTTGATCTATATTATGGCTCTTTAGATTACTTAGAGATAGCATAGATGGCAGTTGTTTTATTTTTTCATCATTGATTTGGTGCTTAAAATTATGATACATACTAGTCATAGATATGGTGCTAGCTGCAATTTTACAAGCATTAGCTTCATTATTATCAAGATACCTTTTTGCTTCAGGTCTAATGTAATTTAGTAAGCATTCATGCTTAAGTGCATAACCTGCCGTAAGAACTATACCAAAAATTTGGTACTTTTCTAAAGTTTGTAAATCTTGAAAAAATATCTCTCTAATGCTTTTGTCAATATCGTACGCATATTGAGGGAGCTGATTTAATATGCTCTGAATGCTCATTTGTTTTTGGCCCCAAAAATAGAATTTAATATTAATTTATCATAATTTTTGGCAATTTACCAAAAAATAGTGAAGAAGGGAAGAATATTTTATTAAATAAACGATTAATTATTATTTATTACTGGATTGCTGCACTTCATTTGCATTTCTCTCGCAATGAATATGGCATAAATGGAGTATCAATATTTTATTTTACATTATAACAACTAAATATAGCAATAAATAGAAATTTTTCTATTTATAGTTGCATATTGTTTTGATTATGCTACGCTTAAGTCATAGATTAAATAAGTAATTAATTAACAATAAAATTAGGAGGAGATTATGTTTGGAGCATTATTTGGTTATGGTGATGAAGAAGTTGGAGTGAATTCTGTAGTTGAAGCATTACCAGTAGTACAAGAAGCAGCAAGTGAATTTGATACTATAAATAGTACATTAGAAGTAGAAATTGCTAAATTATCAGCACAAAATCAACAGCAAACTGAAATGATGACAGAGATGATGGAAAGAATTGCTAAATTAGAAGAGCAAGTTAATAAAGGTGCATGGGATAAGTTTAAAGAAGTGCTTCAAGATTTTGGAAAAAAATTGCAAGAATTTGGTCAGGCAATTAAAAACTCAGCATTACTACAATGGGTTTATGAAGGGCTATGTCAAATTGGATGTAAAATAGAAAGGGCTGTGGCAAATGTACAAGAGAAAGTTGCAGAATGGTCTAGAGGAAAAGAAATGGCATCTTTAGATAAAGCTTTTGAAAAAGCTGGAAATGCTATTGACAAGGTTGCAAATAAACGTGACTTAGATTTAGGTGGTGAAGCGCACGATGGTCTTGGTTCAGATCTTGCAGCTGCAAAAGCTGAACTTGAAGAAAGGCATGAGCAACAAAGAAGGGCGGCTCAAGAAAAATTAACGGAGATTAATAAAAGGCATGATGCTCATAAAGCAACAAGGCAAGAGCATGGAACTAAAATGCAAGTTGCAGTAAGGGAAGCTGGAAGAGCTGTACAAGCAAAGGCTGGGAGTTTTGTAGAAAAAGTGCAAAATGCAAGAAGTTCAGGGCAAGGTCAGAGCCAAGGAAGAGTATAATTAATAATAACCTCTCTCGTTATTACGAGGGAGGGATGCCAGTCCCGACTGTGGTGATCCAGGGGTATTGCTATTATTTACGTTTTGTGGCTATTTCTCTGGATTGCCACAAGCACCTTTTGCTCTCACAATGATTTTTAATTAGTTATTAATTTCTTTAATTGTATCAAGTATAAATTTTTCTTTAAGAGATAATGATTTATATAAATTAAAATTCATAATTTTTTTAGAAAGCAATTTAAACTTTTGATATCTTAATTCCTTAAGCATGTTATTTAATTTTAGGTTCTTATTTTTTTCCAAAATTATACATAAATATTTTTTTGAACTAATTAACATATATTATAGATTTTATAAAGTTAATAAAAATCTAAATTTTTCTAATCATTGAGATTATAGTAAAATTATATATAGTAATTTAGAGAATATTTAATTTAAATTAAAAAAAAGAGTCTAATTTTTCATTTTAATTTCATCTAATTCACTTAAAGATTTATTCAAAAAAGAACTACTTTTTTTATTGCTATTTATCTCTTTTAATATTTTTTTTATATTTTTTGAGATGAATTTAAGGGTTATCTCTTTCTTTACAGCTTCTTCATCTTTTTTTCTTTGTATCTCAGCAATTTCTAATTGCTTTTTAATTTCTTGTTCAATTTCTTTTTCGCTCTGTAATTTTATTGAATTCATAAGGTGTTTGCTTTGAGCTAGCTTTTCTGCATTTAATTTGTTCTGTTCTGTAATTTCAATTTCTAATTTTTGTAAATATTTTTGAGCTTCATCATGAGTTTTCTTCGCCTCATTAATAAGCTTTTGTGTATTAGATATATGGTTATCTGTAAATTTCTTTAAACGAATTTTAATGGGCTTGTAACTAAAAATTAAAACAATAAAAAAAGAGATAGTAAGCCAAATAATTTCATTCATTATTTTTCGAGTAAATATAAATTTATTTTTTCTTTAATATCATCTGAGTATTGATTAAAATCTTGAACTAAATTTTCTTTTAGTTTATTTAAAAAAATTTTATGAGCTAAATTTTTGTTTTCAATATCCTTTTTTAGAGTAATCAATCTCTCATTTTTGATATTAAATATTTTTTTTCTTAAATTTTTTTCTTGCTCTTGTATATCATTAGATAATATTTTTTTTGATTTTTCTATCTGCTCTTCAATATATTTAGCCTTATCTAAGATTTCTTTTGATTTATCAATATAATCATTAATTAAATCTTTTCTATTTTTTAATGTTTTAGTGTATATTAAAAAAAATTGCTTGCCTGCAGTAAAATAAACAAGCAAAAATATAAAAGTACACCAAAAGCATTGATTTAAAAAATATGTTAAATCTAAGTGAGGCATATTTATGTAAATTTAGACAAAAAAGAGTAATAATAGTGCTATTAAGAAAGCAAATAAACCCATTGCTTCAGCAAGACCTGCTCCTATGAAAGCTCCTTTCATTAATTTCTCTTCAGCTGAAGGATTTCTTGCAATACCATTGAGTAATGCTGAAAAAATATTACCTATCCCAACAGCAGCACCAAACATAGCTATAGAACTTAATCCAACTCCGATGTACTTTAAAGCTTCTAATTCCATTTTTTTCTCCTTATAATAATTAGTTATATATTAATGTAAATTTAATGCATCACTTAAGTATGCACAAGTTAAAACTGAAAAAATATAAGCCTGCAAAATTGAAATAAATATCTCAAAACCAGTCAATATTGTCAACAAAATAAAAGGCATGACACCTAATAAACCTGATAAAACAACAAATGTTGCAAGAACTTTTAGAACTACATGACCTGCGGTCATATTAGCTGCCAGACGTATTGATAGGCTTACAGGGCGTGCAAGATAAGCAAATAATTCAATTAGAATAATTAGTGGTGCTAGAAAAATTGGTGTTCCTTTTGGTAATAACAGTGAAAAGTAAGAGAATCCATTTTTAATAAAACCAACTATGGTTATTGTTATAAATACAAAAATAGCTAAAGTAAATGTTACAAATATATGACTTGTTGTAGTAAATCCAAAAGGTATCATTCCAATACTATTGCTGACTAAAATAAACATAAATAGTGAAAATATTAATGTGAAAAATTTTTGAGACTGTTTACCTGCAGTTGAAATAAGCATATTATCAATTAAAAGAAAAAGTGCTTCTCCGCATGCTTGAATTTTATTAGGAATTAATGATGAGTTCCTACATGCTATTTTTGTTAAAAGTAAAATAATTATATAAGTTACAAAAAATGCTAATGTTGAATTAGTAAATGAAACAGTATGACTAAAAACTGTAAACGATACTATGGGTTTAACCAGAAATTGTTCTAATGGGTTCAACATTTATACAACTATTAACTTTATATTCTTAACGTTAAAGTAATATCATCAATTTATTGAAAATTCAAATAAGCTATTCATTTTTATACTGATAAAGTGTATCATTATTTATTAATTTTCTTAATTTTCTCATTAAATTTTGATAGTAAGAAATATTATGCCATGTCATAAGTACAGAGCCTAATATTTCTTTGCTTCTTATTAAATGATTTAGATATGCTTTGCTGTAATTTTTGCATGTATAACAATTGCAATTTTTATCCAACGGAGAATTATCAGAGATATATTGGTTATTTTTTATGTTTAAAGTGCCGCCTGTAATAAAGGCCTGGCCATTTCTACCTGATCTTGTTGGTAAAACGCAATCAAACATATCAATTCCTTTTTTTACAGATGCTACTATATCTATTGGTTTGCCAACACCCATTAAATATCTTGGTTTGTTATTTGGTGTATGTGGGATAGTAAAATCTAAAACTTTGAGCATTTCGTCATGCCCTTCTCCAACGGCGAGTCCTCCAATAGCATATCCATCAAATTCAATGTCTTTTAGCTTTGTTGTACTTTCTTTTCTTAAATCCTCAAATATACTTCCTTGAATAATTCCAAATATTCCATATCCTTCTCTATCTATGAAATTGTCCTTAGATTCTCTTGCCCATTTTAGTGATAGATGCATAGATTCTTTTGCATATTCATAATTCACTGGGTATGGAGTGCATTCATCAAATATCATTGTTATATTACTATCAAGTTTGTGTTGTATTTCTATAGACTTTTTTGGAGATAGAAAATACTTCTTACCATCTATATGTGAACGAAACTCAACTCCGTCATCAGAAATTTTTCTAAGTTTGGCTAATGACATAACTTGAAAGCCACCTGAATCAGTTAATATTGGTTTTTGCCAATTCATAAATTGATGAAGTCCACCTAAATTTGATATTACATCTTCTCCTGGGCGTAACATTAAATGATAAGTGTTTCCTAGTATTATATCAGCACCTGTTTTAATCAAAGACTCAGGAAGCATAGATTTAACTGTTGCTAAAGTTCCAACTGGCATGAAAACAGGGGTATTAATTTGTCCATTAGCAGTATAAATAATTCCAGTTCTTGAATCATTGCAAGAATCTAATATTTTAAATTTGATGGACATATATAAAGAAAATTAGATATGCTAAATTTCAGAGACTTTTCTTTTTCTATCTCTTCTAATTTTTTTTGGCTGTGTGGGTCTAGTAGACCTAGGTTTAATATAAGTATCTATAGTATTTGTTAATTTATCCATATGATTAGTAAAGAAATGATTAGCTCCATCTATTGCAACATACTCAATTTCATTGTTTCTTTGTTTTGATAATTTTTCATATAAGGTATATGTATCTTCTTCTTTAGATATGTCATCCTCAGTACCTTGAATTATAAGTCCTGGAGCAGGACATGGTGATAAAAAATTAAAATCATAAGATGTAGTAGGAGGTGCAATTGTAATGAAACTATCTATTTCAGGTCTTCTCATTAATAATTGCATTGCAATCCAAGCTCCAAAAGAGAATCCTATAACCCAGTAACTTGATGCTTCGGGATTTTTTGATTGCAACCAATCCATTGCAGTTGCTGTATCTATTAATTCACCATTTCCTTGATCAAAACTACCGAGAGATTTACCAACTCCTCTGAAATTAAATCTTAAAACGGAGAAATTATTTTTTACAAAAGTATGAAAAGTGTGATAAACAACTTTATTGTTCATTGTGCCACCATGGAGAGGATGAGGGTGTAATATAAGCGCAGCTGGAGCAAATTTTTCTTCACTTTGGCTATATTTACCTTCTAGCCTGCCAGCTTCACCATTAAAAATAACTTCTTTTATCATTTAAAAAATACTATTAATTGTTTTATAATTAAGTTAAATACTATGAAACTATAAAAAATCAAAATAAAAATAATAATGAAACAGATTTATTTTGATCATAATGCAACTTCTCCAATTAATGATAAAGTTTGGTTGGCTATTTCTGATATTTGTAAAATACCATTAAACCCCTCATCTTTACATAAAAATGGACGGATTGCCAGAAAATTTCTTGAAAAGTCTAGAGAAATAATAAAAGCGCGTCTTAATTTAAATAATAGTCATGAGTTAATTTTTACAAGTGGATGTACTGAGGCAAATAATATTGTACTGAAAAATTTTCCTGAACATAAAAAGATTTGTAGTTGTATTGAGCATCCTGCAGTAGTAAATGTTATTGGAGAGGGTGTTATTCCTGTAGATACTCAAGGTATTGTTGATTTAAAATTTCTTAAAAATTATCTTGATAAAAATAAAGATAAAAAAATACTTTTATCTATAATGTATGCTAACAATGAAATTGGTACTATTCAACCTATTCAAGATATTGTAAATCTTATACAGCAGTATGATGTTACATTTCATTGCGATATTACGCAAGCTATTGGAAGAGTAGATGTTAATTTAGAGGGTATAGATTTAATAACATTTAGTTCACATAAATTTGGAGGTCCAGTTGGAGCAGGGGCATTAATTTATAATAAAAACCTAATTTTAGCTCCAATATTTTTTGGGGGAGGTCAAGAATTTAGATTAAGATCAGGAACACAAAATTTATTTGCAATTTATGGTATGGCAACAGCATTTAAATCTTTAGACAAAATTAAAGAAGAATTTAGCCAAACTATTACATTAAGGAAATTTTTAGAAAAATCTTTAAAAGATATTTCAAATGATATAATTGTTTTTGGTGATGGAGCAAAGAGATTGCCAAATACATCTTCAATATATATGCCGAATGTAAATTCTGAAACACAATTAATTTATTTTGACTTAAATGGGATTTCAGTAAGTGCAGGTTCTGCTTGTTCTTCAGGTAAAATAGAATTGCCTAGGGTTCAATTATCAATGAGTTATCCTGATTATATAGCAAAAAATTCTATAAGGGTAAGTTTGGGACCATGTAACAACATGGAGGAAATTGAGAGGTTTTGTTGCTTATGGAAAGATCTATATAAACAGAATAATTAGCTCAAACTTAAATTAATAACAAATAACATTGAGAGTAACTGAGTGTTTAATTTTTTTCCTTTTTAAGTGCAGCTTTTTGTTTAGCAATTTCAGTAATATAGTTAAGATCAGCTTGAGTGCATAGACCTAGTAAAACTGGATCTTTAGCGCGTAAGTTTGTATAATTCCAGTGTGTTTTATTTTTAATTAAATTAATTGTGTTTTTCGTTGTACCAATTAATTTTGATATCTGGGCATCAGTTAATTCAGGGCAATTTTTTAATAGCCATAATATTGCATTTGGCTTGTCTTGTCTTCTAGCAACAGGAACATACTTACCTTTTTTATTACTAATTTCTTGTTCTTTCATTAATTTTATTGCAGAAGCTGAAAGAGTTAATTGAGCGTTTGAATCATCTTCACACTTGTGTAGTTCTTGGGACGTAATTTGACCGTGTGTAATAGGATCAACTCCTTTGATACCTTTAGCAACTTCTCCATCGGCTATACCCTGCACTTCAAGTACATGTAGTCCACAAAAATTAGCTATCTGATCAAAAGTAAGGCTTGTGTTTTCTACTAGCCATACTGCTGTAGCCTTAGGCATTAAAGGGTAATCCATCTTAATTTTTATAAAAAAATTTTAATTTACTAATAACAGAATAGGCAATTTTCTTCAAGTAATCATTTTTAAATTTATCAAAATCTATATTTAACCTTTGATTTTCATTCCTTGTCCAATTGTAGATGTGATTAATGCTTCATAAATAAATTGGTCGATGTTGCCATCAAGAACTGCTGTTGTATTTGAAGTTTGGAATTGAGTACGCAGATCCTTGACCATTTTATATGGATGCAGAACATATGAACGAATTTGATTACCCCATCCTATTTGAGTTTTTTCAGAGTCCTTTTTATCATCTTTGGCTTCAAGTTTTTTTAGTTCTAGTTCATATAATTTTGATTTAAGCATAGACATACACTCTTCTTTATTTTTATGTTGAGACCTGTTATTTTGGCATTGAACAACTGTTTTGGAAGGTAGATGAGTTATTCTTACTGCGCTATCTGTTGTATTGACGTGTTGTCCACCAGCACCAGATGAACGATATGTATCAATTCTTAAATCAGCTTCATTAATATCTACAGATACATCATTATCTATTTTAGGATACACCCATACACTTGCAAAGCTAGTATGTCTTTTCCCAGCACTATTAAAAGGAGATATTCTAACAAGTCTATGAACTCCTCTTTCTGTTTTTAACCAGCCAAAAGCATTTTTGCCCTGGATTTTAAGAGTGACTGATTTGATACCAGCTTCATCGCCAATTAAACTATCAACAATTTCATAATGAAACTTATGTCTCTCTATCCATCTTTGATACATTCTCATTAGCATAGATGCCCAATCATCACTTTCAGTTCCACCGGCACCAGAATGAATTTCAAGAAAGCAACCATTTTCATCTAGTTCATCACTTAATAAGCATTCTATTTCTTGATTTTTGACTGATTCACTTAATTTTTTAAGTTGCTCTAATGTTTCTTTAAATATTTCTTCATCACCTTCTATTTCTGCAAGTTCTATCATTTCGATATATGATTTTAAGTCTTCTTCTATAGTAACTATCTTTTCAATATTAGTTTCTAGATATGTTTTTTCCTTGAGTGTTGCTTTTGCTCTTGTTTGATTTGACCATAAATTAGGATCTTCAACTTCTAATGATAATTTTTTTAATCTCTCTTTTGCAACCTCTAAGTCAAAGATAACCTCTTAGTAGCTCTAATGACTTTTTTATGCTATTCTTTATTTGTAAAATTTCCGTATCCATAGTTTATAAAATAATTATGTCTCTTATTGACACATTACCAAAAATTAAAGGAAAGTACAGAGAAAATGCAGACATTGGAAAGATGTGCTGGTTTAAAACAAGTGGTGTAGTTGATATTCTTTTTATACCAAAAGATATTGATGATTTAAGATTTTTTTTATCTAACAGGCCTGAAGACATACCTATTTATGTTATGGGTGTGGGTTCAAATATGTTAATACGTGAGGGAGGCGTGAGAGGTGTAATGATTAGGCTTGGAGCAGGGTTTAATTATATTAATCACAAAGAAAATATTATTACAGCAGGATGTGCAGTTTTGGATTTAAATGTAGCAAATTATGCTGCAAAAAATTCAATAGCGGGGCTTGAGTTCTTTGCTGGTATTCCTGGTAGCATTGGTGGGGCTCTTGCTATGAATGCTGGTGCATATGGAAATGATACATCAAACGTTTTGATTGAAGCAAAGGCAATTAATATTGTTACATCTGAGATAAAGACTTTTTTAACTCCTGAGATTGGTTATTGCTATCGTGGAAAAAAGTTAAGTAGTGAATGGATGTTTTTTGAAGCAAAATTTAAAGGCTATTTTGGTGATAAAATCAAAATTCAAAAAACAATTGATAATATTCAAGATGCACGTTCTTCTACCCAACCTATAAAATCAAAAACTGGAGGCTCAACTTTTAAAAATCCACCTGATCAAAAAGCATGGAAATTGATTGATGAGTGTGAATTGAGAGGCAAACAAATTGGTGGGGCAAAATTTTCAGAATTACACTGTAATTTTCTTATCAATGCAAGATATGCAAAATCTTCAGATTTAGAAAGCTTAATTATGCTTGCTCGTCAAAAAGTTAAAAAGCAGTTTAATATTAATTTAGAGGAAGAAATAAAGATTCTAGGCCATTAATTACTATCACAAGAGCATGGTTCAAAAAAGCTATCATTTTTTGAATAATTGTTATGAATTAAATTATTAATATTAACTCGATCTGGAGATAAGAATTGCTTTCTAAGAGGCAAGAAATATTGCATAAGACCAATTGAACACACGTTTAGTTAGCAATATAGTTACTGCGAGAGCATTTTATTGCTCGCGTCAATCCACAAAGGTTATCAACAAATGTAAATACGACAACAATTCTGGATCACTATAGCTAAATTATAAGGAATTAGCTATACAGTATGAATTACATTACTAATTCGTGATGACTGTTGAGAAATACTTCTCATCATTACCACAATATCTGGTATAAATTTCTAACTTCTTATATCCAATTCAGATTAGCATTAGATATTAAATATTAAATAATTGAAGTTATAAGTTTTAGTTAATACTAACAACATGAATTAAAGAGCCAATTAAGAAAATAAGATTCAAAGTAAGAAACATGATTCTCATTAAAGGGATCATTGATATTATTAATATCCTAATTAGAGTGGCAGTATTTATCATTGTTGCAATCTACTTTATAATTCTTTTTATTTCGAAGTTTTTCAAGGTGATATATATCATTGTTATTATTAGTACAGTTATCAATTTCTTCTTGCATTGCCTTACAATCCTTAATAAAGTTGCTTTCCTCTTTCTTAATAGTTGCAGTACTATTTGTTGGTTTATTGTTGTTTTTTTCTTCCTTCATTGTTAATTTTATTCACTTATGTACTTAAAAGTATATGATATAACCTACACACATTCAATAAAAACAAATTTATGTAAATGATAAATAATCATAAGCTATTCAATTTCTTTTGGGAATGTATAAAGCCATATTGGGGTTATTATTTACTTATGATGCTTGCTCCAATTTTAGGTGGTTTTTATATTAGTCTTAATAGTTATGTTGTTAAGATGTTAATAGATGAAATGGTGTTAGATACAAGTTTGAACTTATATACAATAATAGCTCCAATAACTCTTTTATATTTACACAAGCGTATATTGATGTAATTTGGAGGATATCTAATTGGGCTGAATGGAGAGCTGAACCATATGTAAGAAAAGAGATTCTTACTAAATCTTTTGCATATGTTCAAAAACACTCATATTCATATTTTCAAAATAATCATATTGGTGCAATCACAAGTAAAATAAAAGGTATTTTATCAGGTTATGATGACATATCAGGAACAATTCATCATAAATTATTAAGTCCTTTTGCCTCATTTATAATAACAACTTTTGCGTTGTCTATTGTGAATATTTGGCTTGGTATTTTTATATTTATTTGGTCTATATTTTTTATAATTTCTATGTATAAACTGACCGATAAACTTTCAGAATATTCTAATAAAGTAAGTGAATCTAAACATAAGTTGTTTGGCCTTATTGCAGATAATATATCAAATATTATTACAACTAAAATATTTAATATAAGAAATAAAGAGCTAAGAAAATTAAAAACTGAATTAGATAAAGATACAATTCCAAAAGAAGTATCAATGTATAAATATGACTTTAAGGTTCAAATTATTGCTAGTTTATTTTATTGGGTTTTGCTTGCGTCAATTTTATGGGCAATGATTTATTTAAAAAATCAGGGATTGATAACAATTGGCGATTTTGCTTTTGTATTTGGTATTATTTTTGCTGCAAGTAATGAATTATGGCATGCAATTTTGAATTTTCGTGATTTACATGCATCTATTGGAGATTTAAAGCAATCTTTTACGATCCTAGAGGAAAAACATGATTTAATTAATAAATCGAGTTCTAAAAAAATTGCTATTAGAAATGGGAAGATTGAATTTAATAATGTTAAATTTGGATATATAAGAGAAAAATTGATTTTAAATAATTTTAATCTCATTATACAGTCAGGAGAAAAAGTTGGGTTGGTTGGAGTATCTGGAGTAGGCAAATCTACAATTGTGAATCTGCTACTAAGATTTTTTAAAGTTAATTCAGGTAAAATATTAATAGATGGACAAAATATAAATGATATTAAAGAAGAGTATTTATATGATTACATGTCTATTGTTCCACAAGATATAATGCTTTTTCATAGAAGTATTAAAGATAATATTTTACAAGGCAATAAAAAAGCAACTGTGCAAGATATGATAATAGCAGCAAAACATGCTAATACAGATGAATTTATTCAAAATTTACCAAATAAATATGATACTATTATTGGAGAAAGAGGAATAAAAATATCAGTGGGTCAAAGACAAAGAATTGCAATTGCACGGGCACTTTTAAAAGCTTCACCAATTTTAATTTTTGATGAAGCAACTTCAGCGCTTGATAGTATAACAGAAAAATGCATACAAGAAACAACACAAAATATAATTAAAAAATCTGATAAAACTTTAATAGTAATTGCACATCGTCTTTCAACTCTCAAAAATCTTGATAGAATTTTAGTAATTGATAATGGAAAAATTATTGAAGAAGGTAGTCATAAAGATCTAATGTTAAAAGAAAATGGAAAGTATAGAAAATTATGGAATTTGCAAAGTGATTTTTTGATTTTTTAATACTGTTGTAGTGATGTAGATACTTTTGGGTAATTTGCAATAACTAATGCCGCTTAATATATCCAATCATAACTTCTTCTGTAAAATGTCGATTCTTGAAACCTGTTACTAAATCTATAAACTTTGCTTCTTATGTATTTTTTCCATTGTTGTTTTGCCTTATACTGTGTATTTAAGCTAGTTGCAACAAAGCCATGAATGAGTATATATAAATATATTGACTTTTTTCTCTTTCAAAGTATAATGGCTACTTTGATTTTTAGTGTGAGCCATGGGAATAGCCGAAATTAATAAATGTGAAATTAGTTATGAGATAGTAAAAAAACATAACAATAATAATAAATTTGGTGTTGCGCCTATACAGTTTTCTTCAGATGATAATTTGTATGTGGAACAACTTTTAGTAATGAAGGATACTGTTTTAGATTTTTACTTCTCAGATATTAATGGTACAAATTTTGATAATTTTATAGGTTGTAGATTATTAACAGATAAAAATGAATGTACTAATAAATTTAAATTTCTTATTGAATATGCAATTAAATCTGTAATAGAACCATTAGGATTTTATGATGCATTTGTAGAGTTAATTGTAGAAAATAAAGTGGTTAGGAATAATGCTGATTCAGAATGGCATACAGATGGAAATGAAGTTATAAGAAAATGTTTAAGTGGAAAAATACCTAAGGATTTGTGTGGTAAAGCAAGCGATCAGAGGTTTGTAGTCCCATTAATTGGAAATGGTACTATGATATATGGAGAAAGTTATTAGTGATATTGAGCAAGCTGATAATTGGGATAGAGTCATTGAAGATAAGGATAGGATTGATTCTTTTGATAGAAAGAATATTGTTATTCCACATTATGGGCAGATAGGATATTTTTTTCTAGATAATAATCTAAAGGAAGGTATATTGCACAGGTCACCTGATCTGCAAGGAGATAGAATTTTATTAAGCATAACACCTATTGATATTGAGCTCAAAGATTTAGTAGAAATGTAATAACTATCAAAAAGCAATTTTTGCTTGATACTTTTTATTATATTGCTTTATTAGTATGAGCTATATGTATATTTGTAAGCGCTAAAATAAGGGCATCTAGGCAAGAATAAAAATAAGTGGTAGAACAAAAGCCTAAAAAAATAGAGGCTAATGATGCTATTAGAAAAAAAGAA
>NZ_RXFM01000139.1 GCF_003953955.1 Candidatus Aquarickettsia rohweri
CTTTTAGATGGAAGACTGCGTATTGATAATAATGATTCGGAGCGTAGTATAAAACCATTTGCAGTTGGCAGAAAAAATTGGATGTTCTGTGCAACAACTAAGGGTGCTAAAGCTAGTGCAAATATTTATAGTATTATTGAAACTTGCAAAGTAAATAAGATTAATCCTTATGATTATTTAAAATATTTGCTGAATCATATTCATGATTATTCTGATCCAAAAGAGTTAGTAAATTTACTTCCATATAATATTGATAAAAAAATATCATCAAATTAAATTTTTTTTAGAATTATCAAAAAACTTAAGAAACCCAAAGAAAGGCGGATAATACTTGTCAAGATGGGGATATTTTAGCGTTTACGTTTCAAAAAGTATACTTTATGAGAATTTTTTATTCTACACAATTACATAAAAATTAGATCTTCTAATGAAGGTCGTCTTCTAAGTTCTAGAGATCTTATAAATTTCTTAAGATTTTTAACATTTAATGTAAAACTTTTTAAATCACTCTTGGCCGATTTAACAATTTTGTCTTTACGCTCTACTTTTTTATCAAATAAATTATCAATCTTTTTTTTACTTAAACTATTCAATTTTAATCCATTAAATGAAATTTGAAAATACCTTTTACTTAAATATACCCTCTCCTTTAATTCTTCTAACTCATTTCTAAGTACCTTGTTTAATCCTTTTGTAGTTTCCTTTGATAATTTATCTGCGCTCATCATTGATTTTGTCTCTTCTAACTCTATTTTTAGTAACTCAGTTAAATTTCTATCTCTATAAGCTGCTGTTACTCTTTGCATTACCTCAGTTTTTCTCTTTTTTTCTTTCTCATCTAGCTCTCTATCAGGATGAAGTATTGCTGCTAATTTTTTGTAAATATCCTTCATAGACTCTTTTCCTTCCTTCTCTTCTTTAGTTTCTTGCTTCAATTCATGGCACTCTTCATCTTCATTTGCCATTTCTTCTTGCCATCTACCAATATTTTCTTCCATTTTTGATGCTATATTTTCGAATATGTCTTCAAGTACTGATTTTTTCTTTGTTCTTGGTTTGCTGTATTTTTTTAATATTATCTCAACTTTTTCATCGTAGGTTTCATTTAAAAGGTCTATACACATATCATGAGTAAGTGACCTTAACTTTCTTTTTTCTCCATTATTAAAATTTGTATCTCCCAATCTTGTATCAAATAAGAAGACCATTTTTTTTCTACATTCATAAAATTCATTCTCTAAAGGAAAAAAATATTTAGCATGTTTTTGCCTATATTCTCCAGCATACTTTTCCCATTTACCTAATTCCTTTTTCTTTCTCTCTATCTGTTTTGAGAGTTGATTAAATAATTTTTGTTCTTTTGATAAATTATTTTCATCTGAGTGTATTTTTATTAAGTTTGAATTTTTCACACTACCAATTAAAATTAATGAATAAAACTAGCATAAAGTACTAAAATATCAGAACCTTTAAATATATATTAATGATTCTCTCCAAGTTAACATTATTTACAGTAATTGTGAGTATCTAATGGCCTATGTTCTGTGTTCTTAACTTTTCAATCTCCTCTACAGTTAATCCTGTTGACTCTGCTATAATTTCT
>NZ_RXFM01000140.1 GCF_003953955.1 Candidatus Aquarickettsia rohweri
TTAAATAATTATCTTTTAGATGGAAGACTGCGTATTGATAATAATGATTCGGAGCGTAGTATAAAACCATTTGCAGTTGGCAGAAAAAATTGGATGTTCTGTGCAACAACTAAGGGTGCTAAAGCTAGTGCAAATATTTATAGTATTATTGAAACTTGCAAAGTAAATAAGATTAATCCTTATGATTATTTAAAATATTTGCTGAATCATATTCATGATTATTCTGATCCAAAAGAGTTAGTAAATTTACTTCCATATAATATTGATAAAAAAATATCATCAAATTAAATTTTTTTTAGAATTATCAAAAAACTTAAGAAACCCAAAGAAAGGCGGATAATACTTGTCAAGATGGGGATATTTTAGCGTTTACGTAAATCTGTAGCAACAGGAGCATCAATATATCAAACACAAAGAGCAGGGAATATAACTTTAGGAAGTATTTATTTAAGTAATAAAAAAAGGAATAGGCCACTTATATCAGTAACGTATCCTGAGATAAAAATACCAGGAACATGTACAGGAACTGCAGTGATGAGTCTAGGTGGCATATCATTTATCTCAGGGGATGAGCTTAAGAATAAATTAACTTCTGTGGTAGCAAATGCAGGAATGGGGTTTGTGTATATGGGATTATCTTCAGTATCGCCAGTGTTGAGTGAGACATTACAGGAAGTGTATAGTAAATTACAAGAATTTGGGGGATTTTTATCAAATGAATGTCAATTAACAGAAGAACTGATGAATTACGCTAAGGATAAGGCATCACAACATTTAACAGCGAAGAAAAAGCAAGTTACAGATGAAGAAATAACAAAAGGCGGGAAAGCAGATTTAGAATCAGTGTATAAAGGATTTCCAAAGGGAAGTGGAGAAAAGGCTGAGGAAATAGCAAAAAAGAACCCAGAAAAGAGATTAGTAAATGTTAATCTGGCTTGGGATTCATTAAATAAGTTAGGGGTGGATGAAAAGACAAAAACGTTAATGATGACCATATCAGGAACAATTATAATACATGAGAATCCAAAAGATAAGGACGGAGAGCCAAGTATTCAGTATATTGCGCCAAAAATAGTAGACCCACAGTTATTAGATGGATTACTCAAGGGAGATAAATCAATTAAAGTACTTGGGTGTCAAGACAAAGGAAAATGTTTAAAGGTAAAAGAAGAATATAGAGCTATACCAAGAGGAGAGGGTTTTGAATATAAAGTTAGCCAGCATTTTGATAATTTCAAAACATCACTTAAAGAGGATGTAGAATTAGCTAAGGAATCTGCTAATTTTTTAGGGAAATCAGGGTTACCTGTTTATATGATGTATGGAGTTTTATATAGAAAGACTGGTGGTCATCCAGAAACGGAAAGTAATATATTAATACAGATTACTGCGTGGAACATATTATTCCAATATTTAACAGAGTTAATTAATGATTCGATAGAGGCGGCTAACAATTTTAAGATAGGAGCATCAGAAGAGCTTGATGATTATAGGAAGTCCTTAATTAAAGTAAGAGAGATGTTAAATCAATATGAGATGCAGGATAACAACAGACATCAATTG
>NZ_RXFM01000141.1 GCF_003953955.1 Candidatus Aquarickettsia rohweri
TTTTTGGAATTAACTGTAAAGCTCCTGTATTCCTATCAACATTATTTAAAGCAAGCCATAAAGAAAAATGATAAGGATTATTAGGTGAATAAGAAATATCTTGATGTAGTGGAACTGCTTCTTTTATATCTTTATTCTTACAAATTATATTTTTTTTCTGCAATTTTAGCTTTTTTTTAAGTACTTTTTCAAGCTGAGTTTGAGCAATATTATCTAAAGAATCATCTATACATTTCATAATATTTGAAGAAGATCCCCATCTTCCAGTACAATACACATAATTTGAAGAAGATGTATTAATTTCTTCAGCATTAATTTTAATTTTCTTTTTTAAATTTGAAATTATATCATCTATTTTTAATGATGTAATAACATCGTTTAAAATAAAAAATCCATTTTTTTTGAAAGTTTCTAACATGACATTATTGTGATAAATTAGCTTTTATTAAAGTAAGGTATGATGTTATTTTAACTTGCTGCTTTATTTTATATCCATTTTTTGATAATAATTTATTCCAATCTTTAATAGTTCTCAATCTTCCACCAGTTTCAATCATCATGTTAACATCTAATAAGCCACCTGCAGAAGAATCTTCTTGTAAAATTGTCTCAAAAATTATTAATTCTGAAATATTAAGATATTTGAATTTTTTTAAATATTCTACTACCCCTTCATCATCAAAATAATGCAAATATCTTAATAAAAAAGCAATATCATATTTATGATCTAAAGAATTTAAATTAGTTATTGTTTTTATATCACTAGTTTGTAGGTAATCTTTTGGAATTTTATTTTCTAATAAAGCTGTAATATTTAAATTAGGCTGTTTTTTTAATAAATATCTAAAAAATCCTAAACCAGATCTACCAAAACATATAATTTCTTTATTAGAAAAGTTAAATTTTTCTATAAAGTTCGTTAAATCTTTAATTGCATAACCTTCTAAGGCTTTATAATAATTTTGTAAATTATAGTCATCTGACTCATTATCTTTAAATGATTGATGACTTGATATTTTTGGATTTTGAAGTAAGTTTGGCAAATTTAACCACCCATTATCAGCTACTTTTGCCCACATTATTGCTGCAGCAGGAAAAAACGTTTTAATTTTATTTGACAAAAAATTACCTTTACTAGTTGAATACCAATGGTTTTCATCAAAAAATACAAGATTTAATTCCCATAAAGCTCTTAAAATACGAATTAAGTTATCTTTAGGAACTTTTAAATTTTTTACTAATCCATCAGTAGTTGATGGTAAATATTCAAATATATTTAATTTTATAGCAGCATTTATAATAAATATTTTCCAAAAATCTACCATATCAGAAGATAATTGTGCTTCTGATACTCTTATATCCTCTTTATTTAATCTGTGGATTATTTGGTCTTTTATGTTAATTTGAAAGATATTACCATCAAAAGTTTCTACTCTTGCCAAATCATTATAAAAATGTTCTACATTTTTATACCTTGATTCATATAATGGATTGCCAGTTTTATCAA
>NZ_RXFM01000142.1 GCF_003953955.1 Candidatus Aquarickettsia rohweri
GTATAAAACCATTTGCAGTTGGCAGAAAAAATTGGATGTTCTGTGCAACAACTAAGGGTGCTAAAGCTAGTGCAAATATTTATAGTATTATTGAAACTTGCAAAGTAAATAAGATTAATCCTTATGATTATTTAAAATATTTGCTGAATCATATTCATGATTATTCTGATCCAAAAGAGTTAGTAAATTTACTTCCATATAATATTGATAAAAAAATATCATCAAATTAAATTTTTTTTAGAATTATCAAAAAACTTAAGAAACCCAAAGAAAGGCGGATAATACTTGTCAAGATGGGGATATTTTAGCGTTTACATATAAACTCTGAATAAAACACAAGAAATTAGAACATAAAAAAAGTTTTTTGGAGTAACTGCTTTTGTAAATTCATCCCAACTACTTGCTTTCCAAAATTTAAAATCTATAATTGTAATTCCTAGCGGCTTCCAACTAAATATTGTATCCCAACAAACAGTATAATAAAGCATATCTTGTAATTGTGTAATAATCAAGCTAAGCATTAAAGCAACTGTGGCTGTTATAACTATAAGCATTACACAAGAACCTATAAATTGCTCAAGCCAATTGTCAAAAAAGTGCATAGTTTGTTTAAATAAAATTGTGACTATAAATATAGGTAGAATTATTGTTAATAGTGCTAACAAGAAAAAACTCATAATATATTGTACCAATGATCTACACATACCTATAAACATTAAAATGACACAAATATATATCCCTATTATTAAATAAAACCTACTAGTAAATAAAATACCCCAGATTTTATTATTAAATGCTTTTGATGTAACCATTTCAATAACACCATCATAAGCTGAAAAAACTGTATTTAATTCAGGAAAAGGTAATAAAGGTCGATTATTTATAGGATCAAACATTGAACTCTTCATTATAACAGTAGAGATACCAATAGTAGAGTCTACTATACCTTGAAATAAATCGGGTATAACATTCAATGTAGAATCTGAAATTACTGTAGATATGACACCAATTTTAAATAACCTAACAACCAACTCAGTTTGATTAATCTCAATTAAACCAAGCATAAAAAATACTACAGAAAATATAACAAATAAAACAAGTAATATTCTGGCTATAGTTCTAAACCCTGAGTCTTTAACAATATTATCATAAATAATTTTCTGAACTTTTGAAAAAGTATCTTTAAAAAAATCGATTAATTTTTCAATAAAACCTTTCTTTTTTATAAATGCACCGTTATCTACCCTAATCTTATGTAAGCGCTAAAATAAGGGCATCTAGGCAAGAATAAAAATAAGTGGTAGAACAAAAGCCTAAAAAAATAGAGGCTAATGATGCTATTAGAAAAAAAGAATAAGTAATGAAAAATGGAAAGAGCTAGTAGAAGAATATAAAAAAAGTAATGTAAGTAAATATGAATTTT
>NZ_RXFM01000143.1 GCF_003953955.1 Candidatus Aquarickettsia rohweri
ATCACATGTGGCTCTATTAAGTAATAAAGCATCATATACACTTGGCAAGAATACATCTTTATAGCCACTTAAATTGGATTGCATTTGTGTTATCATATACCTCTCTGTGTAAAATAGATCAGACTTAATTTGAACATCAACAATAGGACCAACACATGAACATAGACAAGCATGATTGAACAACATAAAGTGGCCCACTCACTTTTAAGGAGGAGTGGTGGGCCACTTTCACGAAGTTGGTCGGGCCCACTTTCTGACTGCTCGATCACTAAGTGAGACTGCTGAATCTGACTGCTCAGGTTACTTCACTGGGCAACACCTGCGCACATGCGCGCGTCCTTAATTTGACTACACTTTATACTATACACTATATTTTATAGTACAAAGTACCCAATTTAGATAGGCCAGTGGCCCCTGATTGTGCGGGGGCGTACTTTTCGATTTTACTGTCAATTCACTGCTTTCGACCAATTTCGTGACCCCGGGTGGCCTACGGCCACCCTTTTGCCCCAGTCGGAACCTGGGACTGGCCGGCCCTCAATTTGACTCGCGCGCACCAGTTTTGACTGCAGTTTAAACTGGCCTTGTTAGTCTAGTGGGCGAAGCCCACTGGTCTAACAAGGACTCAGCTAATCGCTTCGCTCTTAGCTTCGTACCTTAGTTTTATTCTTTATTCTAAATTAGCCAGGTCATATTTGACTAGACCAATGGGCTTTCAGCCCATTGGGCTGGTCAAATATGACCGGCATAGTCATGCTGGCCTTTGGCCAGCATGACTATGCTCTAGGATAATTTATCAGTCTGAAGGCCCCTTGAAGGGGGCCTTCAGACTGATAAATTATCCGTTATAAGTCTAAAATCTGGCCATTCAAGGCCAGATTTTAGACGTACTTAGGTATTTTCTTTTAAGGCCAGACCTAGGTTCGGTAAGCAGGGCCCTTTGGGCCCTGCTTACCTCACGACGGCAGTCCTTCGGACTGCCTAGAGCATAGACTGGCCTTTGGCCAGTCTATGCCGGGACATGTGACCTAATGGCCCAAAGGGCCATTAGGTCACATGTCCCTACACTAAGTACGGCCACTTGCCTTAGGGGGACTACTTTCTTATTTTGCTTACGAAATTGCTGCTGCGCAGCAATTCGTTAGCAAAATAAGAAAGTAGTCCCCCTTTATTTTGGGCCAGTGGCGATAGGATTTCGTACGGACACTGGGCTGGACCAATGGGCCATCCAGTGGCCTTACAATTTCGTGAAAGTACGCTAAAATGGTCCTTGAATGGCCCATTTTAGCTCATAATTTGGGCTTTATTTTTATAAATTACGGCCATTTAGGACTGGTTTTTAGTGGGAAATGACCTGTCTCACGAGTTTTTTGCACGTTCTCCCCAAAATTTGACT
>NZ_RXFM01000144.1 GCF_003953955.1 Candidatus Aquarickettsia rohweri
GTATAAAACCATTTGCAGTTGGCAGAAAAAATTGGATGTTCTGTGCAACAACTAAGGGTGCTAAAGCTAGTGCAAATATTTATAGTATTATTGAAACTTGCAAAGTAAATAAGATTAATCCTTATGATTATTTAAAATATTTGCTGAATCATATTCATGATTATTCTGATCCAAAAGAGTTAGTAAATTTACTTCCATATAATATTGATAAAAAAATATCATCAAATTAAATTTTTTTTAGAATTATCAAAAAACTTAAGAAACCCAAAGAAAGGCGGATAATACTTGTCAAGATGGGGATATTTTAGCGTTTACAAGTAAATGAGAAAAATGGAAGTGATGCATGTCCATTTAATTATCTATACTGGAATTTTTTAGTCATTAATATAGAAAGGCTAGAAAATAATCCTAGGATTGCAATGATGTATAAATCATATGATAGAATGAGCAATGATAAAAAAGAATCTATTAAATATGATAGCAATCATCTTCTAAACTCAATAAAAAATAATAAAACTTTATAAAAATAGAAATAAAAAAGATATAACACTAAATAGTTGAACAGGAATTTAAGGATAAATTCTGATTTTCATGCTGACTTAAAAGCTAAATAATTAATATATTTTTTATTACTTTCAAAACATCATATTTTCTAACTGCATTCTTTTTTAACCCGAACTGCAGATAAGAAATAAGAAATTTATAGTAAATCTTATAATCATGAAGGGGAGTATCTTTCAATAGTCATCACGAAGTAAGAATGCATACCATCCTACAGTCATCACGAAGGAGAGCTTTTGCTCGACTGTGGTGATCCAGGAATGTTTCTCCATTTGTGTATGTTGCTATTTTTATGGATTGCCACGAGCACTTTGTGCCCTCGCAATGACTATATAGTTGTTCCTAACTGTATTAAACATTACTGTATTGTTGCTTTCTATCTCTTTATAGAGCAATTCTTATCTGCAGCTCAGGTTTTTTTATTTGTAAAAATACAATTTTAAATATAGCCTATATACGTAAACGCTAAAATATCCCCATCTTGACAAGTATTATCCGCCTTTCTTTGGGTTTCTTAAGTTTTTTGATAATTCTAAAAAAAATTTAATTTGATGATATTTTTTTATCAATATTATATGGAAGTAAATTTACTAACTCTTTTGGATCAGAATAATCATGAATATGATTCAGCAAATATTTTAAATAATCATAAGGATTAATCTTATTTACTTTGCAAGTTTCAATAATACTATAAATATTTGCACTAGCTTTAGCACCCTTAGTTGTTGCACAGAACATCCAATTTTTTCTGCCAACTGCAAATGGTTTTATAC
>NZ_RXFM01000145.1 GCF_003953955.1 Candidatus Aquarickettsia rohweri
GATATAGAGAATTTTTTCGATGGGGAGAATGGTTATAATAAATTTATTTTGCATTACGCTAAACTTGTTAAAGGCAAAGTAAAAGCATTTTTAATTGGTTCAGAAATGGTTGAGCTTACAAAATTTAAAACTAGTGATAATAAATTTTTGGTTGTTGATAAACTCATTGATTTGGCAAAACAGGTTAGGGGAATATTAGGTAAAAATGTGATGATTTCATATGCTGCAGATTGGAGTGAATATCACCACACTGATGGTGGATGGTATTTTTTAGATAAGCTATGGGCATCTGAATATATTGATTTTATAGGAATTGATGCATACTTTCCTTTAACAAGTAATGACAAAACTACATATGATATAAATGAGATAATAGGTGGTTGGGAATCTGGTGAAGGATATGATTATTATATTGATGGCAATGGAAAAAAACAGCCTCTTGGCAAAGAATATGTATGGAAAAATATTAAATGGTGGTGGGATAATAAACATTATAATCCTGATGGCAGGCAGACAGAATGGATTCCTAAATCAAAGAAGATTTGGTTTACAGAATTAGGGTTTCCATCAATTGATTGTGCTACAAATCAACCTAATGTTTTTTATGATCCAAGTACCGCCGAATCAAATATCCCAAAATATTCTAAGGGACAAGTTGATTTTCAAGCACAAAAATTAGGTTTGCTTGCTACAGAGATGAAGTGGAAAGATTCTGAAATGATTGAAAATAAATTTGTCTGGGCATGGGACGCGAGACCTTATCCATATTTCCCTGATAAGCTTGATGTTTGGGGAGATGGTGATTGCTGGAAAAATGGACACTGGGTTCAAGGAAAATTTTTTCACACAAATTTAAACTGTATATTGTTTGATATATGTAAAAGATTGAATCTAGATCAAATTGATACTAGTCAAATAAATCATGATGTCATTGGTTTTTGTATTCATGATAATTCAACAGCAAAGGAAGTGATTGATGATCTTAGTACATTATATTCATTTAAGGTGCAAGAACTTGAAGATCAACTAGTATATATTCCAAATAAAAATAGGGAAGTGAATTATATTGATAGTGGTGATATTGTTATAAACCTAGATAAATTAGAAAGTTCGCTTTCAATTATCAAGTTGGGTGATGAGAATATTATATCGTAAGCGCTAAAATAAGGGCATCTAGGCAAGAATAAAAATAAGTGGTAGAACAAAAGCCTAAAAAAATAGAGGCTAATGATGCTATTAGAAAAAAAGAATAAGTAATGAAAAATGGAAAGAGCTAGTAGAAGAATATAAAAAAAGTAATGTAAGTAAATATGAATTTT
>NZ_RXFM01000146.1 GCF_003953955.1 Candidatus Aquarickettsia rohweri
GGCGTTGACCATGAAAATCATACAACTATAAAAGGATACACTTCGAATGATGTGTTGAATTTGTTTGAGTATTATGACTCAAAATTGGGAAAAAAGCCACTTAAAGTTTTTATACGGGATAAGGAATCTGGTGTAACTAAAGTTAATCCACATGTTCAAAATATTTTTGATAAACATGCTGAAGAATTTAAAGATATTATGATAAATGTCTATAATCATAATATTGAGGAATGCAATCATCTAAAAACAGTTCCTCCAAACTACCAATTCAGTACATGTTTGTCTTTATCAGGAGATGGGCCTGACCAAACCTTACTCCTGTTGCAGTGTTTAGAAATATTTAATTCTGTGAATGACGAAACTATATGTCCTGAACTAGACATAGAGTTATAAATCTAGAAAAATTAATTATGAAAGTAGTATTTGAGGTAGAAAAAGCAACTTCCTACTCTAAAACTCAAATTGCTATTGTAAGGTCTTATGGTATAAAAGTACCAAAGATTTGTAGTACTAATTTTTCGAACAGCATTGAAATTTATCTAAAACCTCAAATGACAGCTAGTTCAAAACTTGCAGTACAAAATGCAGCCAATAAGTACCTTACATTATATGATGGCATAAAAGAAGAGATTAAGACGGAGTTGGGAACACAATCAGAACTATGGACAAGCAGACATAATAGTCCAGATCCAGTAATTCAGTTTCAGAATGAGGGTTTATACTTTTGGTATTTTGCTGATCCTAATACGAAATCGAAAATTACTTTTGAAGATATCAGTACTCCTAACGATGCTACTATGCCTTATATATTTTTTATGTTGAGACAGATAGAAGCAACCGATGCAAGAAATTTAGAGCCACAGTACTCAATAAAAATGTTAAAACCACCCATGGGTAAGGATCTTAAAAAACATATAGGCGTTGACCATGAAAATCATACAACTATAAAAGGATACACTTCGAATGATGTGTTGAATTTGTTTGAGTATTATGACTCAAAATTGGGAAAAAAGCCACTTAAAGTTTTTATACGGGATAAGGAATCTGGTGTAACTAAAGTTAATCCACATGTTCAAAATATTTTTGATAAACATGCTGAAGAATTTAAAGATATTATGATAAATGTCTATAATCATAATATTGAGGAATGCAATCATCTAAAAACAGTTCCTCCAAACTACCAATTCAGTACATGT
>NZ_RXFM01000147.1 GCF_003953955.1 Candidatus Aquarickettsia rohweri
CTCGTCCATTCTCCAACTACCATTGACTGGCTTCTTTCTTTTTCTGAATCTTCCTTCAAGTATTGGCATAAACTTTATTACCCACCTTTGTAAAGTAGCGTGATCAATGGCGAATCCTCTCAACCCGCCTATCTCCTCTATCTCTCTATAACTTAGAGAATATCTTCCTTTCATATACAATGATACCATTATTATTTCTGGACCATATTCATGATTCTTGAAATACTTCATTAATTTTGGGTCTACTTTCAGCATTATTAACATCTATCATTTCTTTCAGAATATCAAAGATTCTTATACTTTTCAACAGATGCGACAGAACCGAAAAAATTAGCAGCTATTCCTGTTGCAATATTTAAAGATCCATTAAAACTGGAAAATGAATTTGGAACTATATTTTCTGATACAGCTGAATCTGGAAAGCCAAGCTTTAGAGTTGCTAACTTAAATGGTGCAGGTAAAATTGTAAGTGGCAATTTAGAGGGAGCTAATGTAGACGAAACAAAATCTATGACTGATTTAATGAAACAACAGAGATTTTATTCATATAATGCAAAATCATATGGTATGATGAATAACATGGAAGATGTTTTATTAGGTGTGATACGTGTATAAATTTTTAAATTTTAATAAAAAAAGTGCTGCAAATACCTTAATAATATTATATTAATAATATTAAGATAATTAAATATAGTTTTAATTTTGCAACTAAAAATAAAAGAAAAATTAGACGAAAATTACTTTGCAAAAGCAAGGTATAATATGGTCCATAATCAGTTAGTACCAAGCGGTATAATTGATAAGAAAATTATTGATTCATTTTTAAAGGTCTGTCGCCATAAGTTTATTATTAGTCAGTGGAAAGAAGTGGCGTACTCTGATTCAATTTTACCAATATTTAATACAGAGATATTTGTGGATGATAATAGATTTATTATGTCTCCACTTGTTTTAGCTAAAATGCTTCAATTTGCTGAAATTAAGTCCAATTCTGTGGTTTTTGACTTTAATTGCAATACTGGGTATTCATCAGTAATTATTTCAAATATTGCTAAAAAAGTAATTGCAGTAGATATTGATAAAAGGTTGTTAAAAATTGGTATAAGCCAAGAGTTATTAGCTCAAGCAGGAGATGTTATTTCATTTAGATTATTAGAAAGTTTTAAAG
>NZ_RXFM01000148.1 GCF_003953955.1 Candidatus Aquarickettsia rohweri
TTTATTGCGCAATATATAACGGAAAATGTCAAAGGTATGACAGTTGTTGATCAGAATTATAGTGATACCAATGTAAAAGTTGAAATAACTGGTCATATGTCTGCTAATATGGCTACAATGAATTCATATACTCAAGAAGTTGCATGTGATGATGCTGATATTCAACATGACGAGCTATAATTCTAATTTATTATTTAATAGTTGAGGATAAGTACTAGATAATAGTAATGAGTTTTCTTACATAATCTTCTTTGATGCATTCCTGGGTTGCAGTATTTTAGCTGCAACCCTTTGTTTTTTAAATGATGATTCTATTTATAACCCGAGCTGAAGATAAGAAGTAAGAAATTTATAGCAAATCTTGTCATCATTAAACACAGCATCTATCCGAGTCATCACGAAGGAGGAATGCAATTCCGACTGTGGTGATCCAGGGATATTGCCTAATTTACATTTTATTGATGCATTTCTGGATTGCCACGAACATAAATATGTTCTCGCAATGACGAAAAAGAAAAATGGTATCATTCGTAATTACAAAGTATAGAATAACACTTTCTTCTTTTGGCAGCATTTTTCTTATCAACAGTTTGGGTTAAATTAATATAACAACACTCTCACTATGATGATATTCTGCTTCTCTATCATATTCTATATTTAGAGGATTATTTTGTGAAAAAGGTAATACAATTTTTGGTAAATGCATTCCATGAGAGTTTAACATAGTGATGTAACAAGGCGCTTCAATTATTTCATCAACTACTTCTGGCGTTTTAATCGATGTTGAATTTTTTTCAACATCGAATTGATGAATTGGCTTATTAAAATCTAATATTTCTTCTTCCTCTGTAAGCGCTAAAATAAGGGCATCTAGGCAAGAATAAAAATAAGTGGTAGAACAAAAGCCTAAAAAAATAGAGGCTAATGATGCTATTAGAAAAAAAGAAAAAAAGAATAAGTAATGAAAAATGGAAAGAGCTAGTAGAAGAATATAAAAAAAGTAATGTAAGTAAATATGAATTTTGTAAGCAAAAGAATGTGCCGAGAAGTACATTTTATAAATGGCACAGAATTCTTGTAG